>NZ_JANMZA010000318.1:0-16776 GCF_031382685.1 Chamaesiphon sp. OTE_8_metabat_110
AAAACTATGGCGGTGCCTTTGTTTCCGACGTTGTGGGCTTAGGTAAAAGCTATATCGGAGCCGCGATCGTTAAATGGATGGAACAACACGAACGCGCTCGTACCCTGATTATCTGTCCGCCACCATTGATAGAAATGTGGGAAAGATACAATGAAAAGTATCAACTCAATGCGCGGGTACTCTCAATGGGAATGCTCAAAAGCGATGATGAGCATGGTTTACGCACCTTACTCGAAGACGAAAAGTATAAACATCGCGACTTTGTACTAGTTGATGAAAGCCATCACCTCCGCAATTATGGCACCCAACGATATAAAGTCTTGCAAGCATATCTAGCCGCTGGCGACAAGCGGTGCTGTTTTCTCACAGCTACACCCCGCAATAAAAGTGCTAAGGATATTTATCACCAAATCAAACTATTTCACCAAACCGATATTACCAACCTCCCGATCGATCCACCCGATCTCAAGCAGTATTTTCAGATGGTGGAAAAAGGCGATCGCAATCTCCCCGATCTGCTCTCACACATCCTGATTCGCCGCACCCGCAGTCATATTCTCCGCTTCTATGGATTGGACTCGGAAACCAACTTATCGATCGCCAGTAGCCCCCACATCAACGAATATTTATCCGGTCAACGTAAAGCCTATATTCTCGTCGGTGGTAGACACCAATACTTCCCCAAACGACGGCTAGAAACGATCGAATACAGCATTGAAGACACCTACAACGGACTATATCAACAGCTTCGCCAGTATCTCGGTAAATCCAACAAACAAAAATCGCTCAGAACTCTCACCAACACCCTCTGTTATGCCCGTTATGGCTTGGGTAACTATGTTTTGGCTGCCAAGCAGCAACAAGAGCCATACAAAGGACTCCAGACCGCTGGAGCCAATCTCCGAGGTTTAATCCGAGTCCTATTATTCAAACGATTTGAATCCAGCGTCTATGCCTTTCAACAGACGATCGATCGAATGATTCTCGCTCACAATCGTTTTTTAATTGGACTTCAGGAAGGGATTATCCCCGCTGGCAAAGATGCCCAAGTTATTCTCAACGATGAGGAAGCGGCTGGTGAAGATGAGTTAGACATCATCGAGGCACTGCGATCTGTATCTGGTAAGTATGACATCGAAGATTTCGATCGAGCAAAGCTCACCAAACATATCGCTCACGATCTGAAGATTCTCAAACAGATTCACCAATTAGTCGCCCCTATCACCCCCGCCCAAGATGCCAAGCTGCAAACCCTCAAACAGTGGTTAGCCAAACCCGATATTCAGGGTAAAAAGCAGATTATTTTTACTCAGTATGCAGACACAGCCCAATATCTGTACAACCAAATTACCGAGAATAGCCAGTTAGATTTATTCGATCTAGAACCAGTCCCATTAATCGATCTCACCGATGCTGAAGAAATGCTCCGCCAACTCCAACAACATAATCCTGCTGAGTTCGATCGCATTGTCAATTTACCCAACGGTATCCGCACAGCCAAATTAGCCCAAGAAACGGGTACATTTGTCTTCTGTGAATCCAGTAATATTAACGATCCAAGTGAGAAGAGATATCCACAGCTATTATTGCTCGATCGATCTGGTGAAATTATCAGCCGTGATATTTCCAAGATTCTATCGATTATTGCTACCAAAGAAGATACACCAACAACACTATTACCCCAAACTCATAATCAAACTGTTACCCAAACTCTCCGCCGATTTAGTAAAGAGGTGAAAATCCGTCAATCGGAACAGCGTAATGTTAAACTCACTCCTGCTCAGAACTATATTTTGAAAGAGCTAGGAAAATTATTTAAAGACAATGCGGAAGAAGATCTGCAATCGACTATTAACGAACTCATCAAAACTGTAAGATCTATCCATAATCCGATCGTTCTACAAGAGTTAAAAAACATCAAAAATAATGGTTTCACCGGAAAGCCATTGCTAAACAAACTAATTTATTTGTATCAGCAGTACGATCTTAAAGCTCAAACAAATTCTAGATCGGAGTCAACAAGAGATCGATCGATCTCTAAAATTATCTGTAGCAGTACATTACAAGGATTGGGTAAAAGCTAATTTTTCGCTGAACCCATAAGATGCTGTGTTTGGATAGCCGCCGTGAGTGTATAGAGATCTAGGACTGAAAAAACTCACAAGTTTCTCATTATTACCATCTAATCTTGAGAAATAGCCAGCGATGGAGAGTTAGATTATGAACGCACCTATCGATTCCGAACGAAGCACCGAAAAAGTTTATGCTGAGTTTGCAATGGGGATCGATAGGTATAATCTGATCGAGACATCACCAGCAGAGTCATTACCAGCGCGATCGAGTAGCATAGATTCATTATTCATATTACCCTCCGCTCCCCAAGCTGAAGTTAGAAATTATTGACTCATTTCTATAACTTGAGATTATTAGATCGAGATGAGGAACTTGTGAAGACGATCCAAGCTAATTTCCACACAAGTTCCTTAGATTTGAGTCATATAGTGGAAGTTGAGTCCCATCTAGCTACCGCAGGGCGTTCCCATGCCGTTGGCGTAGCCTGCCGGAGGCAATCGACAACAATCACAAAAACGAGCGACCCAAACGCTGGATTCCGAATATTGCCCGAGTTAAGTATGTTCTAGTTTCATTCTGGTTGATGAGCGACTCGTACTGAGCGACAGCAGTTGGCATAGCCTGCCGTAAGCACAGTATAGCCGTTGGCGTAGCCTCGCCTTTGGCGACATCACAACCCAACCGACAGATCCTTGCACTGAGCTAATTTCCGCTAAGTTTCTTGAAAGAGGCTCCGCTAACGATCCTGTCGCTGATGTGCAAATTGCAGCCATTAGTAATGGCTTACATTTACAACATCTACACAAAAACTCACGCTAAAAGAACGAACGCTATGACATTAAGTAATGAACCTTTTCTATCTATCTACCCAACTCTTCATCCGAACGATCGCCTTCCCCTAAGCTCGTTCATAGCTCATCTACATTTGAATAATAAACTATTAACAAAGGTCTTAAATCTTTGGACTTATACTCTAAATGCTTGCCGTCAAGCTTGGTGGATCGAAATTTTTACAGAACACCCCAAATGCACATATTATTTTGGGCCATTTGCAGGTGCAGAGGAAGCACATGTGGCAAGCAAAGGCTTTGTGGAAGATCTCGAAAGAGAATTTGCCCAAGGCATCAAAATCAAAATTGACAGGCATTCTCAACCAGATTTATTAACTATCGAACATGACACTTTCAACTCATTAGGAGCATAATTATGTTAGATATCGACGAAATGAGTTCTAAAGAAATCTACGAACTATTACGCAAAGTGGGGTATGGACATCTTGGTTTCACCCATGAAGGGAAACCCTACGTGATGCCAATGCACTACTACCTCGAAGGTGAAGAAATTTATATGTTCACCACTGAAGGAATGAAGACACATGACATCGATGCTAGTCCACAAGTCTGTCTCCAAGTCGAAGAAATTGTTAACGATCCCCTGCATTGGCGCAGCGTAATTATCAGCGGACAAGCCAAACGGCTGACCGAACAGCCAGAGATATCGCGGATTTGGCAACTCATCAAAGAGATTAATCCCACACTTTCACCCGCTCTCAATCGGACTTGGATCGATTCTTGGGGACGAGCCGAAGTAGTTGCCATCTATCGGGTGTGTCCCAGTGAAATGAGCGGACGCACGACTGATGGTGTCAGCAGCAGGCAGTTAGTCGGGTGAGTTGCTAGCGATAATCCGAGCTACTGTGCGGGGAAAAATTGCGACACTAGCGCAAATAACATTACAAATATAGGCGGAGGTTAGAGTAATGAACGAACGTCATCGGTACTTACAAATCGCCCTGGTTGTAGTTGGCATTGCCTTTTTGCTTATCTATCCGCTCATCGAAATTTGGCCGTCAGGCTGGGGATGGCAGCCAGATCATTCCAAATCCGAACAGATGGTTGTCGGTGTTTATGCGACGCTTGGGGTCTTTTTGCTGGGGGCTGCTCGCAAACCAGAACTGCACCTGAGCTTAATTTGGTTCACTGTCTGGTCGAGTGCTGTCCACGGGCTAATTATGGCAGTACAGGCAGTAACTGACTCCGCAGAACGCGGACATCTCTTCGGCGATGTTCCAGCATTAATTTTGGTGGCAATTGTCCTTGCTCTCCTGACCCCCCGCGACATGGTGCCAATGCAAGAATGAGCTTGGCATCATAATTGCACCAATGGCATAGAATATTTGGCAAGTCAGTCATCGTCTGATTCCGGCTTGGTTAGGGTTGATTTTAACCCACTCTTGAGATGGTGGAGGTACTGCGATAGGTGGCTTTTGGTCTGCCTTATAATAACCATTTTAGCGTGGGACACTGCTATCGTTGGCGTAGCCGCGCTCGAAGTAGGTAATCGGCTAAAATGATGATAAATAATCCATGAAACTATTATCAGATTGGGGTATTACTGGTGACTGGTGGCGAGGCGATCGTGGTGAATACTGGGTAATTTATCAAGGCATTTTACTACTTATTTTTGCTCTCGCACCACCAAATACACCTAATTTTATCGATTTAAATACATCTGTTTGGCAGTATTTGAGTTTGATTTTGGCAGCTATCTTCAGCATTTTAGCAATAGTTTTCCTGGGTCAATCGCTCTTCGATCTGGGTCGAAACCTCACGCCATTACCCCACCCTAGAGATGATGGGCAATTAGTAAAAACTGGTATCTATGGAATTGTCAGGCATCCTTTATATGGTGGGGTAATTTACCTGGCTTTAGCTTATGCAAGCTGGCGGATGAGTTGGGTACATGTGGTAGGTTCGATCGTTTTGTTCGTATTTTTTGATGCTAAGTCCAGAACAGAAGAAGTTTGGCTGACAGAAAAGTTTCCAGACTATGCTAATTATTCTACTGTTGTCAAGAAGTTGATTCCTTGGATTTATTAGTTGTAGTGACTGACTGAATAACTAAGCAGCCAGCGATCGATCGATTATCTGAGACAGATGCAGCATCAATGTAAATTTTCATCATGTTTATCATGTGTTTTGATGTTACAGCCCCGAAGTTTGTCACGATCGAATGAGGGCACTCTCTAGCTAAGGGATAGACTAAACCAATGGGTATTGCCAGTATCAATCCGACGACAGGGCAACAACTGAAAATTTTCCCAACTCTCTCCGATGATGTCCTCAAAGCCAAAATTATCGAATCGGGGCGGGTGTTTCAGGACTATCGCCATACCTCCCTGACGCAACGGAGTCAATGGCTCCATCAGGCGGCAAACCTCCTGCGGGACGATCGACAGTCCTTTGAGTGGGCGAAACTCATGACCCTAGAGATGGGCAAACCGATCGAACAGGCGATCGCCGAAATCCAAAAATGTGCTTGGGTTTGTGACTATTATGCAGAGCATGGGGCAGAGTTTTTAGCCCCCGAAATAGTTGCCACTGATGCCAGTCAATCTCGGATTGAATATCAACCGCTCGGCACGATTTTAGCCGTCATGCCGTGGAATTTTCCATTTTGGCAGGTATTTAGATTCGCCGCGCCCACCCTGATGGCGGGGAATGTGGCTCTGCTCAAACATGCTTCTAATGTGCCCCAGTGCGCGATCGCGATCGAAGATATTTTCCTTCAAGCTGGGTTTCCGCCAGGGGTATTTCAAACCCTGTTAATTTCCGCAGATCGAGTCGAATCCGTCATCAGATCGCCCCAAGTCAAAGCTGCCACCCTCACGGGCAGCGAACCCGCTGGAGCCAGTTTAGCCCAAGCAGCCGGAGCAGTTCTCAAAAAAACCGTGCTGGAACTAGGCGGTAGCGATCCGTTTATCGTGACGACGAGTGCGGATCTGGATGAGGCTGTCGCTGTCGGGGTAAAGGCACGACTGCTCAATAATGGGCAATCCTGCATTGCTGCCAAACGGTTCATCGTGCTAGATGAGATCGCCGATGATTTTAGCACCAAGTTTGTGGCGGCATTTAGCCAGCTCCAGATCGGGGACCCATTACAGACTGCGACTAATGTTGGCCCCTTGGCGACCTTGGCGGGTTTGGAGCAGATCGATCGACAGGTACGAGATTCGATCGCGGGTGGAGCGGAATGTTTAATTGGCGGTAAACCTTGGTCTGGATTACCAGGCTTTTTTTATGAACCTACTATTCTCAAGAATATTCCCCCCACTTGTGCCACCTACCGCGATGAATTTTTTGGCCCCGTGGCGTTGCTATTTACAGTACCCGATCTGGATGCCGCGATCGCGCTGGCGAATGACAGTCCCTTTGCTTTGGGTGCGAGTGCGTGGACTCAGAATGCTACAGAACGCGATCGCTTAATTTGCGAATTAGAAGCGGGTTCGGTGTTTATTAATGGTATGGTCAAATCCGATCCGCGTCTGCCCTTTGGCGGCATTAAACGATCGGGTTACGGTCGGGAACTCGGACGACCAGGCATTCTAGAATTTGTCAATATCAAAACTATCTGGATTAAATGAGCCTATGAATACGGCAGAATTATTGGTGCAATGCCTGGAAAACGAAGGCGTGAAGTATATTTTTGGACTTCCAGGCGAAGAAAATCTCCACATCCTCGAAGCACTCAAGGGTTCTACGATTCAATTTGTGACCTGTCGGCACGAGCAAGGAGCCGCATTTATGGCAGACGTATACGGTCGTTTGACCGGACAGGCGGGGGTCTGTCTGTCTACATTGGGGCCAGGGGCAACCAACCTGATGACGGGGGTAGCTGATGCCAATCTGGATGGGGCACCACTGATTGCGATTACCGGACAGGTGAGTACCGATCGAATGCACATCTTATCCCATCAGTATCTCGACTTAGTGGCGATGTTTGCACCGATTACCAAGTGGAGCAAACAAATCGTCCAGCCCAATAGTACCGCCGAAATCGTCCGCAAAGCCTTTCACGTTGCCCAGTCGGAAACGCCTGGTGCGGTGCATATCGACGTACCGGAAAATGTCGCGGCAATGCCAGCAACGGTGAAACCCTTGCATAAAAATGGCGCGAGTCGAGTTTATGCTGCCTTTGCCAGTCTCGATCGAGCCGCCATCGCTATTGCCCAAGCCCAGAACCCGTTAATATTAGTCGGCAACGGTGCGATCCGCTCTCATGCCAGTCTTGCTCTCACGGAATTGGCTACTCAACTAAATTTACCCGTCGTCAATACCTTTATGGGTAAGGGAGTCATCCCCTATACCCATCCGTCCGCTCTGTGGTCGGTGGGTCTGCAACAGCGGGACTACATTAGCTGCGGATTCGATCGCACTGATTTGGTAATTGCCGTCGGCTACGATCTGATTGAATACTCGCCTAAAAAATGGAATCCTACGGGCGAAATTCCGATCGTCCATATTGCCGAAGTCTCAGCAGAGATCGATAGTAGTTATATTCCCCAGGTTGAGGTGGTGGGCGACATTGCCGACTCGCTCCAGGAGATTCTGCAACGGTGTCAAAAGTCGTCAGATGCTAAATCTAAACCCGAACCCCATGCCCTATCGCTCCGTGAGGAAATTCGGACAGATTACGAGCAATATGCAGACGATCGCGGCTTTCCGATTCGCCCTCAAAAACTGATCTACGATCTGCGGCAGGTTTTAGGCGATGACGATATTCTGATTTCGGACGTGGGTGCCCATAAAATGTGGATCGCCCGTCACTATCACTGCGCAAAACCGAATACCTGTTTGATTTCTAACGGTTTTGCGGCGATGGGAATTGCGATTCCCGGCGCGATCGCAGCTAAGTTAGTTTATCCCGATCGTCAGGTGATTGCCGCTACGGGAGATGGGGGGTTCATGATGAATATGCAGGAGCTAGAAACTGCGCTGCGCCTGAATACTCCCTTCGTGACGCTGATTTTTAACGACGGGGGCTATGGGCTGATTGAATGGAAGCAAATGCAGCAGTTTGGGGTGTCTTCGTTCGTTAAGTTTGGCAATCCTGATTTCGTGAAGTTGGCTGAGAGTATGGGGTTGAAGGGATACCGGATTGCTGAGACTGCGGATTTTATTCCCACGCTTCAAGAGGCTCTAGCTCAAGATGTTCCGGCGATAATTGACTGTCCAGTTGATTATCGGGAGAATCTTCTCTTTAGCCAAAAATCCAAGACTTTGGACTGTCTGATTACGGAGGATGCCTAATCATCAACTGCATAAAGTCAAAAATTGACTTTATGCAGTCGATCGACAGATCCCAATATACGATCTATTTCCGTGTAGACGATCGATCCACAATATGTAAAAATTAGAATAAATAAGGCTAAAGATATTATGTCTTCTTCCTCAGTCTCTCGATCTCCTCGCGATAGTAGCATGAATATCCGTCTCAACCGTCAGCAAAGAGATACACTCGATCGAGCCGCGAGTTGTCTGGGCAAAAATCGGTCTGATTTTGTCTTGGAAGTAGCTTGTCGGGAAGCAGAACATGTGTTGTTAGATCAAGCTTATATTGCCGTTAGTGAAGAGACGTTTGCCAATTTTTGCCAAATGTTGGATTCACCACCAGAGCCTTCAGAGGGCTTACGAAAACTGATGCAGGTAAAAGCACCTTGGGCATAACACCATCGCCATTGCAACCACCTGTACCCTTAACAGCAAATCATTTAGTCACAGATTTCGACTGTGGTGTTGATTCGCTCAATGAATGGCTGAGTAAACGAGCGTGGAAAAATCACACGATCGATGTATCGCGAACATTTGTAGTTACCGATGGTGAAATTGTCGTCGGTTATTATTGCCTCAGCAGCGCAGCAATTGACAGAATTGAAATGCCCAAAGCGCGACAACGCAACATGCCAGATCCGATTCCCGCAGCACTAATCGGTCGGCTGGCTGTCGATTTACGGTATCAAGGACAAAAAATAGGCGTGAGTTTGCTGCAAGATGCAATCTGCCGAATTGTTACAGCATCAAACAGCGTTGGCATGGCTTATATTTTGGTTCATGCTTTGGATGATGGAGCAAAACGTTTTTATGAAATTAATGGTTTTGTGGCAATTCCCGAACGACCATTGACGCTATTTTTGCCTGTTGCTACTGCTGTCGTCGCCGCGATACAATCTCAGGAGCTTTGATAAACGCTTGGACAATAGGTAGAAATGAGTAAGTCGCCAAAGCCAGAGCTTCATCGGTAAAAGCGTAGACGATTTTCGAGGGTTGGGCTGTTATGGCTGTTGTTGGTATGGTATGGGTGCGTGTCGCGGGAACTCCGAACCATTATTTTGGCATCTCTGGGGATTTGGGGGTAGTGTAATTGGCTAAATGGAGAATCCAAGGTTAATATGTTGATGTTTATATGCTTGAATTGCAACAGTATATATATGAAGAAAATATAATTTCGATGTAACCTTACATGAATATTGTTTTGGACACAAATATAATAGTCGCCGATCCTTGGTTGAGAGGTAATACATTTAAAATTTTGCTAGAAAACTTTGAAAGAGTAGGCCATTCTCTTTTTACGCCAATAATAGTTATTGATGAGGCAACTAATATATATCGCAAAAATCTGAGTGATACACTCGAAAAATACAAGAATAATATTGACTTAATCAGTAAGTCAATTCGTCAAAATCTGGATGATTCACAAATTGACATAGATATAGAAAAACTTACTCAGGAATATAACATTTATTTACATCAAGAGTTAAAATGTAATCGTCAATCATCAAGATATATTTTTTATCCTGATGTTAGTCACCATCAAGTAGTCGAGCGTGCTTTAAAAAGACGCAAGCCTTTCTCAGAAAAAGGTAGGGGATACCAAGATGCGTTAATTTGGTATGGAATCCTCTCTACTATAGAAACTTATGATATTGAAAATGAGCCAATTGCTTTTATTAGCCAGAATACATCTGATTTTGCAGGCTGTGATAATCAATTACATATAGATTTAGTTCGAGATCTTATAGAAAGATCATTAGAGCCTGATTGTGTAATTTTTTATCCAAGCCTTAAATTATTTGTAGAAGATCAAATAACTAGATCATTTGACAAGCTTAGTAACTTACAAAAACAGCTAAACATTGGAGGTGAGAAGGAAGAATGGTTTAGAAAAAACTTTATTGAAAGCTTGTTTTTAGAACTAAAAAATTATAAAATTACTCAAGTAGAGACAGCATTTCCGAAAGCACTTGGAAATTTAGAAATTTTAGAAGTTGATGAGCTTCTTGATTATTCCGTTTCCGAAGTAAGACGATCGAATGTTATTAGAGCATCTTATGTGGTCTTAGAAGTGAGTTCGCGTGTTGTATGTAAAGTTTCAGCAGTGTTGAATGAGTTAGCTATCATAGATTCCAATTTTCTAAATCTAAAAATCCAATCTATAAAAAATATTGATAATAATTATCCTATTATAATTACGAATATTACTGTTAGCGTATTAGGAGTATCTATATATTATGAGAACGAAGGTATCTCAGTAGAAACTGATACAGTAATAGCTCTAGAATGTTTGTAGTTTAAGGTTATTAATTATTATATAACCTCACCTAAAACTTTATGATTCACTCGACAATAGATAGGTAGATCGATGCCCACATTTATCATATTAGAAAAGCCCGAAATCTGGACAGTGAGAACTTCTCATCCTAGATCGATCTAAACTTTTTAAGGAAAACTCTAAACCATGCCAGCCCGTGACTATTATCATGAAGTAGTACGCATCGCCCTTCAAAAAGACGGGTGGACGATTACCCACGATCCTTACCGTCTCAAACTTGCCCGCAAAAAGAACCTGTACATAGATTTAGGAGCCGAACAACTCATCGGAGCCGAAAAAGACATCCAGAAAATCGCCGTTGAAATTAAGAGCTTCCGCAGTCCTTCCGAAATGAAAGATCTCGAAGAAGCCCTAGGTCAATTTATTTTGTACGATCGACTCTTAAACCGCCACGAACCAGATCGAAAACTATATTTAGCAGTTCCTGAAGATGTTAGAGCATCAATATTTGAAGAAGAAGCTGGGCAAGTTCTAATCGAAGAAAAGATAATTCGCCTATTTACTTTTGATTTCAATCAACAAGAGGTCGTCAAATGGATAACATAAACGTCGAAAAGCTCCAACAAGCTAGCATCAAAGTCCTGCGAGATTATTATGAATTTCTAGGAGACGACCCTGAAAGCGAACTGCAATTAGTCATCGATGAAAAAAATCATCACTACTTACTTCTCGAAGCTGGTTGGCACAAAAACCAAAGAATTTATGGCAACCTCATTCATCTCGATATCATCCAAGACAAAATCTGGATTCAACAAGACGGCACGGAAATCGGTATTGCTAACGAACTCGTAGCCCTAGATATCTCTCCCCAGCAAATCGTTCTAGCTTTCAAAACACTAGAACGCCGTAAAATTACTGATTTCGCCGTATCTTAAATCCAATTCGAGCGATCTTAGTGGCGATTCGGCAAAGCCGACGCTGCGCGAACGTGAAATTGCGATCGACAAGAGACACGCAGGCATTTTGCGGTTATGATGTGTATAAATAGCGTTATTGATACACATCACATGAGAACCAACATCACGATCGATGATGATTTGATGGAAGCAGCGATGCAAGCAACAGGGGTTAAATCCAAGAAAGAGACAGTAGAACTGGGCTTGCAAACTTTGGTGCGCCTATATCGGCAGCAGAGTATCAGAGATTTCAAGGGTAAGCTCCAGTGGGATGGAGACTTGGATGAGATGAGAACCGACCGATGATTATTGTAGACTCTAGTGTTTGGATTGACTACTTTAACGGTCGAGATATCCCCGAAGTTGCTACACTCGATCGACTATTAGAAACCGATTTACTGGCAGTTGGAGATCTGATTTTGGTAGAGGTGTTACAAGGTTTTCGTCAGGATAAAGATTATCAGACAGCTAAACGGCTGCTAACTTCTTTGACGGTGTTTGAGATGTTGGGTACTGAGATGGCGATGAAAAGCGCAGAAAATTTTAGAACTTTACGCAAAAAGGGGATTACGGTGAGGAAAACAATTGACGTAACGATCGCAACTTTTTGTATCGAACACGGTCACAAGCTACTGTTTTCTGACAAAGATTTTGCCCCGTTTGTCGAACATCTGGGTTTGATAAGTGTGAAGGAAAAGTTATAATTCTCCGTCTCTTAAATCCAATTCGACAGATCGATCGAATTGTTAAACTCATCGGTATATAGCCCCATGCGAAAACTCCAATGATTCCCCAACAGCTCCAAGATCGATCGCAACTAGAAAACCGTGTTGCTACTCTAGAAACAGAACTAGCTCAGATGAAAAAACTGCTGGCTGATATCCTTCAACCCGAACCACCAGTTCCCTGGTGGCTGCAAGTAGCAGGTAGCTTTGAAAACGATCCTGACTTTGATGAAGCCGTTCGCCTCGGACAAGAATGGCGCAAAACTGCTGAGTAGATATGTACATATTGGATACCGACCATCTCAGCCTCATTCGACGCAACGGGCAAGATTGTTCGATCGAATTTTCAGGTTTTAACATATTTATCCCAGACGATCGAGACACTAAAGTTAACTAGTATAGAAATCGCGGGTACCCTTAGCATCGATCGCTTCACCAATTCGATCGAGTGCATGAACGTAGGCAGCAGTCCGCATCGAAATCGATTTCTGTTGCGCGATCTCCCAAATCCGCTCGGTTTCCTTCACCATTTTCTGTTTTAAGCGATCGTTTACTTCCTCAACCGTCCAGTACAAACCACTCCGATTCTGTACCCATTCAAAATAACTCACCGTCACGCCACCCGCATTAATCAGAATGTCGGGGAAAACATGAATCCCGTTTGCCTCTAAAATGGCATCAGCAGCCGCCGTAATCGGGCCATTCGCCGCTTCAAAAATATACTTTGCCCGCACGGCATTGGCGTTTTTCTCGGTAATTTGATTCTCCATTGCCGCAGGTACGAGGATGTCTACATCTAGTGTCAGCAGTTCCTCATTAGTAATGGTTTCATACTCCAAGATATTGCAGACTGTCCCTTCGCAGTACGCGGCTTTGAGATTCCGCGTCGAGTGTTTGAACTGTTTGACGCTGGGAATATCCAGCCCCCCTTTGGCATAGATACCGCCCTGAGAGTCGCTCACCGCCACCACTCGATAACCAGCCTGCCATAGCAAATCGGCAATAACTACGCCCACATTCCCAAAGCCTTGGACGGCAACGGTGGTGTTTTCCCGCACTGTTTGAAATTTAGGCATCAGGGTTTCAATCGCAAAGAACGTACCCATACCTGTCGCGGTGTCCCGCCCCAGACTACCGACCATCGTCAGCGGTTTGCCTGTAATGGCAGCGGGGACGATTTTGCGGTGAATGGTATTGTAGCGATCGGCCATCCAACCCATAATCATGGAATTGGTTTGCACGTCTGGGGCGGGAATATCCACATCGGGGCCGATAAAGTCGGCGATCTCATTGATATAGCTTCGACTCAGCCGTTCTAGCTCCAATTTGGAGAGTTGTTTGGGATCGATCGTAATCCCACCTTTGGCACCGCCAAATGGTAAATCTAGTGCCGCACATTTGAAGGTCATCCAGAAGGCGAGGGATTTGACTTCATCGAGAGTAACGCTAGGATGATAGCGGATACCGCCCTTGGTGGGGCCTCTGGTGTCATCGTAGCGCACTCGATAACCTTGAAAAACTTGTAGAGAACCATTGTCCATCCGCACGGGGATAGAAACCTGCAAACTGGATTTAGGAAATTTGAGACGTTCGATCGCATCTTCAGAAATGGAGATGTGATGGAGAGCTGCATCTAGCCGTTGACTAGCTTCGGCAAATAAAGATTCTGTCATAGTTGTAGAGCGAACTTTTTGCTATTTGAGTTGTCATCATCCGTCTATTAGAGCCAAAGTCAAACCAGCTCGTGCAAGCCTGCATACTCACTCACAAGTTCCTCAGACTTTTATTCTACATTGAAGAGTGAGCAGCTCAAGAGGTTACGAAATTATGCGATTGACACCCCAAATCATTTGGCAAAATCTCTCCCCTTCAGACACGATTGAAGCTAAGATTCGCAAACATATAACCAAGTTAGAAAAATTCTCCGATCGTCTCAGTGATTGTCGCGTCGTCATCGCAGTACCCCATCGCCACCACCATCAAGGCAATATTTACCACGTCCAAATTAACCTAACTGTCCCTGGTAGCCAGTTAATCGTCAATCGTCAGCCGCAAACACCGCAGACACATGAAGATCTTGATGTTGCCATTAGCGATGCTTTTGAGAATGCCGAACGCCAACTCAAGGAGTATACACAGCTACGACGCGGCGAGATTAAAACACATGTAGGAGGTGCAACTGATGACGAGCGAGACTCGATTCCGCAATCGCACTGAAGCGGGGAAATTATTAGCGAACCAACTTACCCAGTATGCCAATCGCCCCGACGTCCTGGTGCTTGGAATTCCTCACGGTGGGGTAATAGTAGCCTTTGAGGTGGCAAAGGCACTCAACGCGCCCTTGGATATCTGTCTGGTGCGGAAACTGGGCGTACCCGGACATCCAGAACTGGCAATCGGGGCGGTTGCCGCTGACGGATTTGAGGTGTTGAATGAAGATCTGCTCGATTGGTTGCGAATTTCTGGACATACGATCGCGGCAGTTGCCGATCTCGAACTTCAGGAATTACAACACCACGATCTCATCTATCGCGGCGATCGATCGCCGCTAGATATCTGCGATCGAATTGTCATTTTGGTAGATGATGGATTGTCAACGGGTGCGATGATGCGAGCGGCAATTGGAATGCTCAAGCCCCAGCAACCACAGCGAATAATCATCGCCGTACCAGTTGCGCCGCTCGAAACAGGCGATCGATTGAGAACCGAAGTCGATGAGGTGGTGTGCTTGATGACCCCCTCACAGCTTGGTGGAATCGGTTTGTGGTATGAGCATTTTAATCAAACGACTGATGAGCAAGTGTGTGAATTGCTAGAGGCAGCGACCCGCAATCGTCAATCTAACGATCGATCTCTCTTGCGGTAGCAGAGACACCGTAAGCCAGTATGGAGAGAATAAGTAGCCTAGATCGATCGGATTTGGCATCACAACCTTTCCTCATCTACTTTTCCTCGTTCGACTAATTCAGATCGCCAGAATCATCATGTAGAGATGAACTCTCATACGATAATTATTATCCCGATCCTAGTGAGCGATCGCTGATTCGGTTCGAGAGAGTGGCAGCAAGTAGTGTCGATTCCGAATATCTTGAGGGTCAACCGCGCCAATTGTCGAAGGATGCTGACTTAGCTCGATCGTTTCGTGCAGATAACCTTTGCCCTGAAGCATCAGTGGCAAGCCATTCCGTTGTAAAACTTCCTGAATGCGCTCGAATGCCACGGGCAAGCGATTGAAGGGGATGTCTGGGAACGCATGATGAACGGCATGATAATTCAGTCCGCCCATCAGCCAGCCGAATCCAGGATAGGTGTCTAGGTTGCGACAGGCGTAGAGTTGCGTCAATTGATAGCCGCCAGTTTGTCCCCACATGCCATAGTGTTCCAATCGATCGCGCATCTGGGCAATCGCGCCAATCGTTCGCTCCAAAATCAGCCAGAACAGCAGATAGCGACCGATTTCACCGCGTTGACTAAAAAATACCAGTAATCCACATTGGATCGTGAGTATGCCCATCAGATCGAGCCAGAACTGTCTTTGCAATTGCGGCAGTACAGTTCTCAATTTCCAGCCATGGATCGACGTTTTGAGAATCAACCCGATGCCACCGAGGACAAACATATCTAATAGCCCCTGATGGCAGACATACCAGCGCAGGATGGGATTTGCCCGTTGGTACTCAGCTTGCGTCCACTGCACGCGCTCTGGGTCGCGCAGGTCGATTCCATTCCAGCCGTGATGCAAGCGATGTAGTAGCGTATACGTGCCATAGGGCCAGAGCATCGGCCAGGTGGTCAGACGGGGCAAAATTGTCTCAAACCACGGCCAGCCCGTGAGGGTGTAGTGAACCGTATCGTGACTACAGATAATCCAGAACGCATAAAAGATGCCTGCGATTGCCGTAATTGCCATGAAAGCGAACAGATTGTTGACTGACCAGGCTAGTGCCATTAAACCAATTACGATCGCGCCAATCGTCACAAACCGGAATAGGCCAACCACAGGATCGACCTGACGTAAATCGGCAATTGCGGTATGCAGTTCTGTTGTAAGCATGTCTGAAGCCGAAATACTACTCATACCGTACCTTCTATCTGAACGCACTGCTACGGGGTAATTTAATCCGATCGACCAGAGTGCAGTCGATATTTATAAACTCTCCGCAAGACAATCTTACGATAAACGATCGACATGAGAAACTTGTGAGTAAAACTACAACACCAGATTATCGATTGCTAATTATAGACTGCTCAGATTATTTTAATTGAAGGGCAACCATCCGCTAGAAGATAACTAATGAATATGAGGAAGTTGTGAGTGTTAACTGTTAAGAATAAATATTTGCCACCAATGATATGCTAATTGCCAAATTGTTCCTGCAATACTGGCAAAGAAGATCGTTGTCGCCACAGTCATCCCATAGCCGATGAGCATAAATAATCCATCAAATTCTAGCAGCCCGATCGCCAGGAATAAAATTGTATAAGCCGGGGCGAGATTGGTAAGTGGAATTGGTAACGGTAGCGACATCAATAGCGCATTCCAAGCCAAACAAGCTCCCGTAATTCGATATCCCCACCCACTATTACTAAACCGCGAAAATCGATGTCTGGACATCTTTTCTAATGGTTTAAGC
>NZ_JANMZA010000338.1:0-1548 GCF_031382685.1 Chamaesiphon sp. OTE_8_metabat_110
TAGGTAGCGGGAATAAAATTAATTGATAATTGATAATTGATAATTGGGCGGTTAAAATCGCAACCCTGTGTCTTGAAAAGATGCTTTACATTGGGTTTCCCCAAGTAAAGCACTATTCGCTACCCTCTACCCTCTACCCTCTATCCTCTACCCTCTACCCTCTACTTCACCTGAAGCTTGTAAGTGGTCTGCACTTGAGCATTAGTCACCATCAGGCCGCTAAATCGCCAGCGGAGATAATTATAAGCTGTCGTGGGTGCTGGTTGGGTGCCAATTTTCGGCTGAGCAACGAAAGTTTTACCCCCATCGATACTGAATAATAGTTCGGCACCCTCAAGCGACCTAGCAGAATCTTTCACATAATTAGTTCCCCTAGGAATCGGTTGCTTGAGAATTAAATTCTTGAGTGGACAGCGGCTATTATTTTTGGCAATTACGGTGTATTTAATAATATCTCCAGGCTTCACAGTCGCTTTTTCGGCAATCGGTCGGAAGACAGTTTTATTGTTCTCCATCTGTTTTTTATCAGCCTTAAGTGTCAGCACTACCCGTTTGGCAATCGGCAGCGGATCGACACAAGCTTTAAGCTTTCTTGCCCTAGCAGCTCCGGGAAATTGAGGCACAAAAAATGTCATGGCGACCGTGCCAATGCCGATTAGAATAAAGATCGAGAACTTAGGCATGGTACTGTTTGAGTAAGCGGTGAGCTGAGATATAGAGACAAGACGATCGAATAGCAATAAAGTTGCCCGATCTGTTGAAGACCTGCGATCTAGACTAGCCAGCAAAGATCGGGTGCTGCGAAGTTTCCAATCGTTCGTAAAGTGTGGGCTTTGCACAATCGAATCATAGCAAGCGCGGTCGAACCTGATATTCTAGATACACGCACTTCGATCGAATTCTCGACTGGGGAGATTACTCATCACCGATCCAGTCGGATGAGACAAAGCGGAACCGTTGCCTCATCCCGCGAGCCGAAGGATGCCAACAGATTGAACTGCATTAATAATTATAGACAATGACCTTAGACTGGATTAGTCCTGCCGAACGCCTCCAATCGTTACCCCAATATGTATTTGCTCGGTTAGATGAACTCAAAGCAAATGCTCGTCGCCAGGGTATCGATCTGATTGACTTGGGGATGGGCAACCCAGACGGTGCTGCGCCAGCGCCAGTTATTGCGGCAGCCAAAGATGCGCTCGATGAAGCCACCAATCATGGTTATCCGCCTTTTGAAGGTACCGCCAATTTTCGGGGCGCGATCGCCAAATGGTATTATCGGCGCTATGGCGTTACCCTCGATCCCAATAGTGAAGCTTTGCCCCTGCTCGGCTCCAAAGAAGGCTTGGGACATCTAGCGCTAGCATATATCAACCCTGGCGATACAGTCCTCGTCCCCAGTCCCGCCTATCCCGTCCACTTTCGGGGGCCTGCGATCGCGGGTGCTAAGATTCATAATATTATCCTCAAGCCGGAGAATGACTGGGAAATCGATCTCAACGATATTCCCGAAGATGTCGCCCGCAAAGCCAAAATTCTCTTCTTCAA
>NZ_JANMZA010000358.1:0-6239 GCF_031382685.1 Chamaesiphon sp. OTE_8_metabat_110
ACTAAGTTATTCGGCGGTAACTTTTCCATACCAATTTTTCTCCCTTGCAAGCCAATTTGCACGAGTTTATGCTGGGGATTCCACGGTGCGGTAGCAACCTCAGTATTAATCGAAAATGGTTTATCTCCCGTCGGTTGGGGATAATCATAAGGGAAATAATTCACCATCTCCTCGATGCGCACGGCATCTTTGGGCGGCAATTGTCCCTCATTGATAAATCGCCGAACATTGCTATAACTAGCCGCATCCACGTCGATCGAGAAAGTTGAGAGCGGCTGTCGATCGGCAGTGTAAAATTGATTATCCGCGATCGATTTATAGCTTTCGTCAGTAGCTACTTCTGGTGGCGAAAACCCAGTTTGAGCGGCTTCCGTCGTATCCATCGAGCTACCTGTCTTGCTTTCCAGTCCAGCAGCTCTAGGAGTACTAGCTGTTTGGGTGGAAGCGCCACTAGTCGGCGCAGATGATTTTTGACTGCCAGCACCGCACGCGGCAAGGTTGCCCAGTAAAACAACGAGGCTAGTATAGACGACTATCGATCGATAAGCCGAGCGAGTAGAATCAGACATAATTAAGTTGGTGCAAATAGGTAGTGGACTTGTGTGAGTCGCGACTACTTCATGGCAACTGCCCGAAATGAACAAGGGTGCAGGGGGCAGCATCCCCAGGAGTTTGAGTATACCCTTTACTACCGTCACATCTGCGACGATTCCCGAAATATTCAAGCTAAATATAAGCTATGCAGCTATCCGAATACTTATTCGGATTATTAATTTATTTGGCAACGTCATTTTTCCATAGGCAACTTTTGTGAAAATATTGAGTTAATTTTTACGATCCTTTACCAGATTTTTCAATAACTCCTGAAGTCGATCGACCTGCTGCGGTTGTGCGCCGTATCGCCAAGCAGTATAGGCTTGGGAGATTTCTGCAACTGCCATGCTCGTTGCTGCCGATCGAGTCTCGCGGACTGTTTGGGCGTATTCTAACGGTGTTTGCGCGGGATGTTTGGGCACGCCGCGATCGCGTAATTGGGCTAACATTTGTTGATAGATTCGCTCGACTGGGGAGAGTTTTTTGAGCCATTGGCGATGTCGCCAGTTGGTGAATTGTTGCCAGCCCCACCACAGACAAAAAGCGATCGAGATTGCGATCGCACTACCGCTAAATATTCCCAACCAACCGCGATTAAACAGACCGAGAAATAAGGAAATACCGACGACCAACCAGCCGAGCGTCAGCGACCAAATTTGGGCGATCCAAGCGGTAACTGGCGAAGGCAACCAACTCGCTACCCAGTTCCACAGTTGCTGGAGGGCGCTAAAAGTTTGGTCTTCATCGACGCCTGGAGGGGTCAAGGGGTGTCCGGGAATCGGATCGAATGCCAACCAGCCATATTTGGGAAAATAGACTTCTGTGAGGGCATGTGCGTCGGTGTTGGAGACTTCATAGAATCCAGTAAAGGGATTGAATTTACCCGGATCGAAACCGACAACCAATCGGGCGGGAATCCCGATCGAGCGTAACATCATCGTGTAGGTCGTTGCAAAATCATCGGCATAACCGCCAGTTTCGCAGGTAGTCGATTTACCCTCGCAGCGAAACAGAAACCAGCTCGCGACATCGGCATTTTCGGGCACGCGATCGAGGCTTAGGGGGTTAGCTGGGAGGCGATAATGTTGCTTGAGATATTGGGCGAGGTAGAGGGATTTAGCGTAGGTAGATGTCAGCGGGGGGCTATTTTTACCGACTTGCCGTTGAGGATAATCGGTGACTAAATTTTGAGTGTATTGCTGCAATTTGGGCGCAATATCGGCAGGAATTTGGAGATAATATTCGACGATCTTGGGGGGATACTTGGTACTGGAGCGATCGAGTATTTGGCGATCGCGATAGGGCACCTGCGAGACAACAGTATAGGTCAATCCGGGCTGTAAGCCGACTGGCGATCGGACGATCCCTTCGGCGTCTAGCGCAATTTCGGGCGTGGGGAAATATAGCTCATTGATAGTGGCTAACCCCGGAATGATATTGGGCAAGTCTTCGAGCGCGGTATAACTCTGAATTACCTTCTTACTGGGGACTCGGGAATTGGGATAATCCAGGGTAAATTTATAATCCCACACCGGACGGCGCACCTTTTGCGTCTGCTCGTTGCGCGAAATTTCCCAGCCTTGCCCAGTATAGCGATCGAATGCCAAGGCGCGCCAAAATCCCGGCGCTTGGGAGCGAACGCGCATCACTAGCTTGGGCTTCATGACACCGCGCGCACCATTGCGATCGATCCGCGAGTTAAACCCATAATAGGCAGTATCATCCGTGCGTTCATCGCTCTGGCTATCGCCGCCGCCGTTACCGTCGATTTGCAGATTTTTGCCACTCCCAGCTTTACCTTTGCGCTGAAAGCCGGGATTAGTAATCCCCTTCGGGTCGAATTTCTTTTGCTCGTATTGAATCGGCGCACTCATCGGGAGCGAACCTTGATAGCCGCCAAAGCGCGGCATCAATGCGAAAATAACTAAGCCGATGCCCAAGACTAGCCCCAACAATTGCCCCAGTTTTTGCCACGGTAAACCGATGTTGGCGATTTGGGTGGGACTAGAGATCGTCAGTGGCGTCAGATCCAGCCGCGAGCGATAGTCGAGAAATAGTACCGGAATCGCGATCGTCAAAAATAACAGCAATAGCGGTGCAAAAGTCAACGTCTGACTCAAAGTACCCGCCACACTAATCAAGATTAACCCGATCGTCATCGAGTAGCCCAAATCCTTCCGGCGCGGTAGATCGAAGGTATGAATTACCTGCACCTGCACCAATAACTCTGCCAAAACCAGCCGCGTATCATTGAGACTCCCCACCAGATTCGCGACAAAATAGCCCAATGCCCCCAGCATCGCCAATGCTAGACCAAATTTAGCACCGATATTCCGCCCGTGACGATGAAACCAACTCCACGTCGCCCCGATAATACTCAGGGGAATCGCCCACAAACTCAGACTAGTATCAGCAGCGACATCGGTGGCAATAATCCCGACGATTACCATTGACTGTACTAGCACCCGTAACAATAATGATTCTTCGGGCGCAATCTTCGGCATCATTGCCATCTGACGCTGAATTTTGGCAAGCGGTGAAAGCGATCGCTCTGGTGCAGATGTGGGCATAATAAGAACGTGAAGGGCACCGATTTCGACCCACTAGCAAACTAGTTACCGATCTTCGCGATCGGCTTCGGGCGTTGAAGGTGGAGGACTGGTAAGTTTAGAGTTCCCAGATTCGACCTCAGTTGTTTCATATTCTTCAATTTTGGTTTCCCACGGAAATAGGGGCGGATGCTTTTGAATTACGGCATTCAGTTGTTTTTGAATTAATAAAGGTAATCGATCTTCCACGTTCGGCACTCACTCTCAAATTGATTTAGGTTTAGTCAATGGCATGGCAACCCTCGGTAATAATGCACTGTAACTGGTTAATCCCCGTCTTAATTTGAATATACACCACCGCTATCCCCAAATCAGGACACAACTCGATCGCAATTTGGGCTAAATTCGTCCGGTTTTGGTTAGCATAAGGGTGTTATGAGGTTTAGTGAATAGTGGATAGTGAATAGTGGATAGTGAATAGGGGATAGTGGATAGTGGATAGTGGATAGTGAATAGAAGTAATATCAATCTCTAATTAGAGAATGACACACCGATATTTAAAACCCTTTACCCTTTACCCTTTACCCTTTACCTTTCACGACAATATCAGTGTTCCAGCGATTTGTTTTTTAAAAACCATTGCTATGATTGCAACTCGATCGATCTCGACGCTCCCCACAGGTGCCCTCCGCCGCATCCATCATATCGCGCTCAATGTCAGCGACATGCAGGCATCTCGCCACTTCTACGGGACGATTTTGGGCTTACACGAGCTAACTGGCACAGAAATCCCTACAAGCCTGACAGAATTGGTTCGACAAGGACGGGTAGCAAATTTTCGGACTCCAGATGGTACCGTGCTGGATTTATTTGGCGAGCCAGACTTATCGCCACCATCACCCGATCTGACACAGCAATTTACCCGCGCCAATCATCTCGCCTTTGATATCGCCCCCGACTTATTTGAATTAGCCGTCCAGGTGCTGCACGATAATGGAGTCAAAATTGATGGCGAACCCGTCACTAGAGCGACCGGGCGCGGCGTATACTGTTACGATCCAGACGGCTTTATCGTCGAACTTCGCTGCGATCCACAATAGGGGATAAGAGATGGGAGACGGGGGACTGAGGGACTGGGGGACTAGCTAGTAGGGTGGGCACTGCCCACGAGCAAACCTTGACGGAGCAATGATTTGGGCTTGTTTTCGCGGTCGATCTTATCGAACTCAATCTCAATTGCGAATATTTGATGATTCGATCGTGCATATTTGGGATCGACGACAATTTAAAGTTATTTTACGCTCGATCTGCATCTAACCAAGCCACCAAATCATCCATTTGACTAAAATCTAACAACGCCTCACTCAACTCCTCCAATCGAGGCAGAGAAAGAGCCTTCACATGCAACTGCAACTCTGGAGACAGAACACCAACTCGTCTATTTAATTGCCGTAAAATCAAAGTCTGTGCTTCCTTCTGCCCGCCAATCCTTTCAGCCGCTTGGAGCTTTTCTAAATATAACGGCGATAACTGCATAATTAAATCTCGCTCCTCCGGTTCGATATTTGCTTTAGCTTCCAACGTAACTCTCAGATTTCCCAATAGATCCAAGACATTATCTCGATAGGGATGATTCATCGCTAGTGCAGCAACTTCCGCGATCGCTCTTTCCTGCACATTGCCCTTACCTAAGAGTCTAAACCATAGAGTCGCTGGTGTCTGTGGTAGTTGATGAATCACCACGATTCCCGTCTTCAACCCCGACGGCAAACGTATACACCATCACCCCATCGCTCCAACTCTAGCCTAGCACCGACACTCTCTAGCAAGCGATCGGATAGAGTTGGCGTTAAAATCCATAACTTAGGTAATAACTACAATTGTTCATCCGACTTAATTTTACCATTGTGCTGTCTACGACGGCTTTGGCGACCTCACCTAAGCGACTTATCAACAAGCACTGGAATCCGGTAATTCAGCTTCTACTGGGAAGACCGCCAGACAAACTCAAACAGGTTTGACAAAACTCGGTCTCAACTTCAAGGGGAAGAGATTCAACGATCGTGATTTTGAGTAAATTTAGCAGTTCTCAATCACGTAATCTCCTGCCGTCTTAGGGCGATTTTGATGTCAAACCGCTCTGCTCGTCGGCTGAAAAAGATCGAATCAACATCGCATCCCCAAAAGAGTAAAAGCGATAATCAGACTCGATCGCGACTTGATATAAGTCTAATAGTCTTTGCCGCCCGATCGCCGCACTGACAAGCATCATTAAACTCGAACCGGGTAAGTGGAAATTGGTAATCAACCCATCTACCACTCGCCATTGATAGCCGGGATAGATAAAGATATTCGTATCGCCGCTGTAAGGCTGCAACGTGCCCGTCTGAGCTGCCGTTTCCAGGACGCGTACCGCAGTTGTCCCCACGGCATATACCTTGCCACCAGCGGCTTTAGTGGCTGCGATTAGCTCGATCGACTCGCTGGTGATTTCCAGCCATTCATGGTGCATCTGATGGGTGGTAATATCCTCGGCTTCGACGGGGCGAAAAGTCCCCACACCTACATGGAGCGTAACGTGAGTTTGGCGGATACCCCTAGCGGTCAATCGATCGAGTAATTCCGGCGTAAAATGTAAGCCAGCCGTCGGAGCCGCTACCGCACCGGGAACTTTGGCATAGACGGTTTGATACTGCTCGGGCGTGGAAGTACTAGCATTGATATATGGCGGTAGCGGGAGTTCGCCAAAATCCGCCAACACTTGCAGCAGGGGGATATCGTCAGGCAAGTCAAATTGCAGTAACCTACCACCAGTAAATTCATCTCTAGCAATAATCGTCGCCGTAAGCTGCGGAATTTCACCCCCTGGCTCGCGTGCGGGGAAAACAATTTGGGTACCGACTTTGAGCTTGCGTCCGGGTTTTACCAGTGCCAACCAACAATTATGTTGCTGCTCGGATAACAGCAGAATCTCGACAGGTGCGCC
Source organism: Chamaesiphon sp. OTE_8_metabat_110 (assembly GCF_031382685.1). Classification (NCBI taxonomy): domain Bacteria; kingdom Bacillati; phylum Cyanobacteriota; class Cyanophyceae; order Gomontiellales; family Chamaesiphonaceae; genus Chamaesiphon; species Chamaesiphon sp. OTE_8_metabat_110. Next base: position 6,130 of record NZ_JANMZA010000358.1, read on the forward strand.
TGTGGTTTTGGCACCATAAATTCGCGCGGGAATGACGCGAGTATCATTAAATACCAGCAAATCTCCCGGATTGAGAAAATCGCCAATCTCATGAAAGTGACGATGTTGAT
>NZ_JANMZA010000537.1:0-3450 GCF_031382685.1 Chamaesiphon sp. OTE_8_metabat_110
CGATCGCAAATGCGTTGCCAAAATCGAGGATAACAATATTAGTATGCTCAACGCCTGACGGCATCTAAGGTACGATCGTTCTTGAGTCCCTGGGAGTTGAATGGTAACCTCTAAGTGCTCAACGCCTGACGGCATCTAAGGTATGATCCCGGTATTGCTTGAACGCTGACATCTTTATTGAATTCGTGCTCAACGCCTTGCGGCATCTAAGGTTCGATCGCATCGGCTTGAGCAGATAAGTCTCATCACCATCGACGTGCTCAACGCCTTGCGGCATCTAAGGTTCGATCGCCGCTCAACTCGCTGGCTTCATCTGTAATTAATCATAGTGCTCAACGCCTTGCGGCATCCAATGTAAAGTCACCATTTTGTCCTATGATGCGGTTGCTGCTAAGTTCGTGCTCAACGCCTTGCGGCATCCAAGGTACAGTCACATTTTGATGCTACTTATTCCACCATGTACAAGCTGTGCTCAACGCCTTGCGGCATCCAAGGTACAGTCACGCTCGGTACCAGAAAACTGAACGGTACCCTCCAAGTGCTCAACGCCTTGCGGCATCCAAGGTACAGTCACAGCGATCGCTGAAAACTATACTAGGAGGATAACTGTCAGCCACTCTGCGAGCATCTTAACCTAAAACGATATAAAATCCCCAAAATAGCATTTTATTTAGTTTTAAAATCAGATAAAAAAGTCTAGAAGGATTACACCTAGCAGTTTACAGGAAAATGCAAGCATCTCAGCAATAAAAATATCTGCTAAAAGCTGCTCCAGTCAACAACTTCAGCAAGATCGGCCTAATCAATCGCGATCGCAACCAGAGATCCATGCGTTTTCAGCCAATTTCAATCCGGCTGAATTTTTGTCCAGGCTAGAGTTGGTGGCTCCCATTTATCCGTAATAGGGGATTGAAGCAAATATCGTCTCCAGCGCGTACCTTGAGAACCTACATGATCTACCCAGTAAGGAAGAGTGAGCAAACCATCCTCCATCTGAATCAACCAACATAAAGGTAGAGATCTCTGCTGTCGATCGTCCTGTTCGGGTAAAATCGTTGCGGAGTTCACCAAATCCCGACTTTCGCCCAAACACAAACCACCAAATCGATCGACTGTAGCTGGATTAGCAAAAGCAGATCTCAGCCGCTCTGTTAATTTGAGTTGACTGACATCATCAGTACTATCGATCCAGACAATAAATTGAATATCGGTTAATAATTCCTGATAATCGGGACGAGCATTAGTAGGATCGCTAATTTCTTGCTTTTTAAATCGTCGAAAGGTACGAATTACCGTCGATTTTAGTGGTTGAGACTGCATCGCGATCGCAAGTTTTACCCCTTGATGACGAAAGCGATTCATCTCACCCACGATCGATAGTAACATTCCATAAACCGTCGAAGGTGGCGGTACTGGATACGTCTGAGCATATTCTCGCGCTCGCGATTGGCGAAAACATGAGATTGGTACATCAACTTGGATAGCTATGCTCACAATTTTACCCCCAGATCTTTAGCAATCAGTTGTTTTAGTTGAGTTACAGTTTTTTTAATGCCATTAGATACATTTACACCCAATTCTTTTAACTGTTCGCCATCAGGGGTACCAGCAATCGCTCCAGATACCCATAATTCTGTCGGCTCGATATCCTGAGATTCAACACGGCGGATTAATTCAGCCACTGTTATTTCACCAGCATTATCTTCATTAAAGCAATACAAAAAGCGGGGCGAGAAATCATGTGTCCACCTCAAAATCATACTATCTGGTGCAAAGTCATATAAAAATCGAGCGTGATTTCCGGCTACTTCTCCGAGCGAACTCAAACCATCTAAGACTGGAATAATCCGTGACTTGTCTTTCAATCGATCGGGTGTCATCGCAAAACCATACTGATAACGGGTAGCGTGTACCTCAGTTCCATAAAGAGACGTACTATTTTTAGTTCCACTCTTAGCATTGAAAGTAATATCACCCACAAATGGGGTAGTAGATACGGCGCGGGTGACTTCTAAAACACCACGTTTAGCAGTAGTAGTTCCTTTTGGTTTATCTTTTTTTCCTTTTGGTTGAGGTTGATCGCTATCTAGATCGCTAGCTTCAATTTTTGCACCTTCAGCACGCATATATCCAAGGACATCATCATCAATATATTGGCGATCGTCGAAGTTTTGATTTTGCCAAGTATTATTATTGAGATCGTCATCCCATTGGCGATTTACAGCGTGATTGATACCTGATGTTTGCCAATAGTAGCGTAATGCCCAGCGAATTGCCTCAGCCGAGACAGTGGAATGAACTTCACCTTTCCAAAGAATCTTTTGTAAAGTGGTAATATTACCTTCGTTTTCGCCCCGATTGTTTGCTGCTGTCCCATGACAAGTTAGAATATTACCAAACAAATGAAATGCCATGAATTAAGTTCCTAAATAAAATTGCAATCGATCTACAGCACCTAACGGCATCAAAGGTTAATAATCTCTATTTTCAATGTGACATTTGATTCTCGATCGGAGAACAGTCACATTGAAAAATCTAATTGTGGCTTCAATCGTCACCAAGAGGATCGGGAGCATCAAAAGATTCTAAACTTCCAATCTCTGATTTTTCTAGTTTTGGCTCTTTTTTATAACTTGCTAATGCTAACAATGCCAGATCTCGACCTTTTTTCCACTCTTTTTCATCCATAATCAAACTCATCAATTCTTCCCAATTATTTTGCAAGGTGGGGATTCGTCCAGCTCTCGACCAGAAATTAGTAATAAATTCTCGAAATGAACTAGCACTCTTACAACGCGCCAAGCCAGTTCTAATCCGAGTTGTTTTACTATCGAAGTTAATTACTTCTTTATCTCCAGCTTTTTTAGCGAGTTCAGCATAGGTATAGCGAATTGCCTCATGACAAGCTCGCACAAATAGTTTCTCACGTTCTTCCATTTCAATTTTCTGAATCACTCGATCTAGTCCTCCTCGTTCGTAAGTTAAATTCTTAAATAGTTCGTTACTATTTACTTTGTCTGCAAATCCCGTATACCAAGGTTGCGATCGAGCTAAGTTTTCACTAATCAATTCTCTGGCAAAGCTAGGTGCGATAAATGCACCCGTTTTACCATCGATTACCTTTTCTGGTAGCTCATTTCGACAAATTTTGTAATTTTTACAAACTGATTCATTTGCCATCACTGTATAAACATCAGTACGAGTTTTTTGTTGAGTTGACCAAGCAACAGTACCTAATGTGATTACTTGGCAACTAGTCAAGTTAAAATTTCCTAAGATTTCCAGCGTCGTGTCATAGGTTAAAAATCTCAATCCTGCATCACCCAAACTAGAAGCATGAAAATCCTGATATGTGGCATAACGACTATGAATATTTTGCTTGTATTCAGCAAAAGCAGCTAAGTTAGTGATTTCGGGGATGACTAAAGCATATTGAGCGCGTTTATCTCG
>NZ_JANMZA010000383.1:0-9020 GCF_031382685.1 Chamaesiphon sp. OTE_8_metabat_110
GGTTCCCTCTCTTGTCTTGACGCGCTTAACTTGGAGGGAACCTCCAAAGCGCGCGTCGAGTTCAGCACACAAACGGGAGGGAACCTCCCAGCGTGGCGGGGGACCCGCCACGCGTTCGATGCGCCGCTCCCGGATTATGCGTGACAAGACAGCGCACCAAGCAGGGGAAAGGGATAGAATGCACAATCCATTGACATGTAATTTGACTATATCCCCCAAAATAGCAGGAGAGCCGTTCTCCACAGCGAGAATGAGAGTGATACAGTAGGAAGGATAGGGTATAGCTAAACTGCACCCTACTGAGCATTCCTATTTCCCGAGTCTATATATGTCCAAGTTACCTCGACAGATTTGGATTCTCGCGCTAGGTAGATTATTGTCAGAAATCGGGAGCGGATTTACGATCTTTTACGCCCCGATTTTTTTCGTGCAGCAAGTCGGACTCTCCGCGACATCTGTCGGTTTAGCCTTGGGTAGTGCGTCGATTTCTGGTGTTGCTGGGCGGTTGATTAGTGGCACCTATGCCGATCGCTGGGGTCGCAAACCAGTGCTATTATTATCGACGATCGTCTTGGCACTAGCTTGTTTTATCTTTACCACTACCGATAATTTTCCGACCTTAGTGGCTGGTTGCTTGATACAAGGATTCGGTTTGGGCTTGTATTGGCCCGCCAATGAAGCAATTGTCGCCGATCTGACGGAGGGAGAAGGACGCCGCTTTGCATATGCAATTACCCGATTAGCAGATAATATCGGGATGGGATTGGGGATTATCGCTGGCGGATTACTAATTAGTTCGACAGGTGCATATCGAACGTTATTTATTATCGATGGCATCTCTTTTTGCTGCTTCTTTGTAATTCTCCTGTTTGGGATTCAAGAAACATTACAGGCGCAAAAAATAGCCGTGAAATTTTTCAGCGGTTATTACCGCGCCTTGCGCGATCGACGGTTATTAATTTACGTCATTGTCAATATTATTTTAACTGTTTATATCGCCCAAACTCAAACTACTCTACCATTATATTTTAGTGGTTTCGTCCCTCAAGCTAGTGCGCGCGGCTTCAATCCACAAGTCATTAGTGCGCTATTTACCGGACACTTACTCGTGACAATCGCCGCCCAACTGCCCATGCTCAAATTATTAGAAAAATTGAGCCACACGAGATCGTTGACGATCTCCGGTGGCTTTTGGGTATTAGGATTTATTTGTATCACGCTGACGGGAGCCAGTGCTAATTATCAGCTTTTATGGGCGAGTTTAGGTTTAGGTTTATTTGCCCTTGCGATTGTTGCTTATACGCCGACTGCCTCTGCTCTGATTGCCGATTTTGCCCCAGCATCCCTGCGTGGTGTTTATACATCGATTAACTCCCTCTGTTGGGCAGTTGGCTATGCTGTGGGGCCACCATTAGGCGGCTGGGCACTCGATCGATCGACCCAATTCGCTCACAATTTCTGGTTGGGTTTAGCAGCGACAGTACCGATTGTGTGGTTAATTTTAGGTTGGTTAGAAAGATCGATCGGGATGCGAGCAGTCGATGACGCTCTCTAGTGCTATGAAAAACCCGACTTTTCTAAAAAGGCGGGTTTCTGTTCTAACTGAGTATAGTTATAAATTTTAAATCGGAAAAATTTCAATCTCTAGATTCTTGCTCACAGTGATGATACTTTGCATCGGACAAACATGCCAATCGTCGGTAAATATCGGCTCTGATGCCAAGATTACCGAGTCTGGATAATCGATACTATTTTTAATCCAATAGAGAGAAGGTACCGTCGCCCGATGCGCAAATCGCGAAGCAATTAATCGCTCGCCATCACTAATCACAATATTGGCAGAAATCGTCGTCCGTTCGGCTTCCACTAAGTCGCGCAAAAGTCGGAGTGTCTGCTGGAGAGCAATTTCCAGTGGGAGTTCGGGATGGGTATGTAAGAGATTGGAAAACAGCGCGAAAATATGTTCCGAATCGGTCGTCCCGTCGATCGATTGATAGATATGCTGGTGCAATTTATCCCGAATTTGCTTGTATAAACCACCTCGGAAGTTGTCGATAAACCCGTTATGAATAAATAACAATTTACCATCCTGAAATGGTTGGCAATTGCTCAGACTCACGCCTTGTCCCGGCGTCGCACTTCTAACGTAACTGAGCATACAGCCTGTTTCGACATATCTACTCACGGATGGGAGATTGATATCAGTCCAGATTGGCTGAGTATGCTTGTAGATAAACGGCTCCGTGTCCTTTTCGGGATGATACCACCCAATCCCAAATCCATCAGCATTGATGACCCCAGCGGTCATTTCGCGGGGTTGATAACTTTGGACGATTAGCGAATGTTCGGGTTTGGCAATCAGTCGATCGATCGATTGAGGGATACCCTGATAGGCGAGGAGACGGCACATTTAGGAGATGGGAGTTGGGAGTTGGGAGTTGGGGTGGGGGACTAGGGGAGATGGACGAGCGTTACAGCGAATCAAGACAGAGGGGAGCCGGAACCGCAGGTGAGGGCGAGGGGTTTCGAGCGCAAAAGAAGGGTCTGTGAAACGGATTTGGTATAATTCATCATTCCAAAATTTGCGGACAAAAAAGGTAGGCACGAATACCTACCTAAATTTAAGTGTGAGTTGCCAATCGATAATTAGGGTGCTAAAGCATTACCTCGGAGTAGACTGCCGATCGTTTTGGCGGTAATCTTCATCTGGGTGATGGGATTGGCTGGGACGACCGTTTTGTAGAGATAGCTATCGAAGGTGAGCTTCTGGACATCCAAATCGCCGCACATTTCGACGAAAGCTTCGCGAGTCGCGTCCGAACGGTAGAATACACGTTGGAGAATATCTAAGACCGTGTAAGTCAAGCCATAAGCTTTATCCCACTGCTTGATATAGACCTTAAGATCTGCTTCTGTCGGGATTTTGGCACCTTGTTCGGAGCGTTCGACGATCGTTTCCGCACACATCCGTCCGGATTTAGCTGCAAAGTAGATCCCTTCGCCCGAAGACTTGGTAACATAACCAGCCGCATCGCCGACTAAGGCACAACGACCGACGACTCGACGGGGGCGGGGATGCTCGGGGATGGGGTGAGCTTCAACTTTGATAATCGTGCCGCCTTCAAGCTTCTTGGCAGCGCGTTTGCGGATACCCGCTTGCAAATTCTTAATTGAGGCTTTGTGTACCTTCATCGTCCCTGTACCGACCGCTACGTGATCGAATTTAGGGAATACCCAAGCATAGAAATCAGTCGAGACATCATCACCGACATACATTTCAGCCAGACTGTGGTAATAAGCCATCTTATCTTCTGGCAGTCTGATCCGCTCTTGGAATGCGATCGCATAGTTGTAGTCCCCAGCATCCATCGCTTTAGCAACGCGGGAATTGGCACCGTCAGCACCGATGACGAGATCGACTTTCAGGGTTTTGGCTTCACCTTCGAGACTCCCGTTGGAATGATCCGCGTAGTGCAAGACATAAGGATCGGTCGTGTTCAGACCGGGCATTTCTAACTTATGCACCGTGCCATTAATTAGTTTAGCACCGAGTTTTTCGGCGCGATCGCGTAAAAAGCCATCCAAGACTTCCCGCCGACACATGCCGATATATTCACCAGGCTTGAGCGTTTGACCGATATCGACTTCGACATTGGAAGGCGAAATCATCTTCATTTGCCGCACTTCGCGATCGATAATGTGTGATGGTAAGTCAAATTCAGCCACCATGCAAAGAGGAATCGCACCACCACAAGGCTTGGCGTTATCTAATTTACGTTCAAATAAATAAGTTTCAATTCCAGCTTTTGCTAACACTTCAGCGGCGGAAGAACCCGCTGGCCCAGAACCGACAACAGCAACCCGTAGTACCACAGCTATACTCTCTCTTTATGACTTGTGCTTACACTGATGGATGTTAGCACGGACTCTCTGGGCGATCGTGTCGAAACTCGCTCAGTCGGTCAGAATCGAAATATTCCTTTATATAAAGACATATTTGGATAGGTTTGAGCGCGGCGGGTGCATCGCCATGCAGGTGTTGGGGGATGGGGATCTATACAAATTGAGTAATTTAGAAATTAATGAATCCGATCGAGGCTTGAGTCTGTATCCCTAATAGAACCATTTAGCAGCTCGACAATCCTCATGAAACTCTTACCTATTTCTGCAACACTCGCGATCGCGATTACCCTAATAGCGACAACTGTTGGTTCGATCGCCACTACCCAAACTAATTTTACTTCATCTGCTCGATCGACTGTTGCTCCAAAATTAATTGCTCAAGGAACACCCACTCCTTTAGCTGCCCAACTTCAGGGTAAACCTGTAGTTGTAGATATCTATGCGAGCTGGTGTCCTGGGTGTAGAAATATTGCACCTACGTTATCTCAGCTCAAGCAAAAATATAGTGCTAAAGCGAACTTTGTTGTATTTGACGTTACCAATAACAATAAAACTCAAGCTTCAATGAAAATGGCGGAAAAACTCGGCTTAAGTAGTTTTTTTAGTGCTAATAAGTCTCAAACCGCTACAGTCGCAATTATCGATCCGGCTACGGGTAAGGTCATCAAACAGTTTCGGAATAATGCCGATCTAGCCGAGTATACAGGGGTAATCGATCGCTCGATCGCTCAGATGGGCAAAGGTGGTGTCATGAAAAAATCTTAGCTAATTTGGCGAGAATTATGGTTTTTTCTCAATCTTAAAGTATTGAATTCTGTTCTTTACTTTCATCACCTACCAAAATTTATCGCAAGTAATTCATTGTTAATGGTGTTGTGTTAGTAGGTAGGTGCAATTATTTATCAAATGGATTGTGACTGAAACCTAGCTGGTGGGCACTGCCCACCCTACTGGATATCTTCTGGTGGGCATTGCCCTACCGAAATTAATCGCAGCAGTAATTCATATTAATGGTGCGATGATTTTAAAAGCATAGAAAATATTGTTTGGCTATTGGAACTCGATCGTGAATATCAAAAATACACTTACTCAAATCGCCAAATCTCGCAGAAATTTACTTAAATGGTCGGTATTATTCGGATTGGCAATTTTGACTATCGTCGCAGTTATTTTACCTAAATATATCAATCTAGATTTATTTCAGCCGTTGGAGCGAATAATTTCTGAAGCTGAAAATCAGTACGAAAAATGGGGGGCAATCCAGTCGCTGACGAATCCGTGGCTGTTGATTCCTTTTGCTGCTGGCGGTGGCTTACTGGCGAGTGTTTCGCCGTGTATTTTGGCGATGCTCCCAGTCAACCTCAGCTACATTGGCACGCTCAATGTCAAATCTCGCCGGGAAGCATTCTGGAATGCCACAGGGTTTGTGTTGGGTGTAATGACGATCTTGAGTGTGTTCGGACTATTTTCAGCCGTAGCAGGGGCGGTAATGGTGGAATGGCGAGGGTATATCAATCTCGCGGTAGGGATGCTGATTATCTTGATGGGATTGAGTATTGGCGGTTTGGTTCATTTACCGCTCCCACAGACGCAGATCTCTTTGCCACCATTTGCGGGGACTTATGGGGTGGGAGTGACGTTTGCCCTCATTAGTTCGCCCTGTGCTAGCCCAGTATTATTTGCTGTTTTGGCAGCAGCAGCGGTTACTGGTTCGCCAGTATGGAGTGTGCTGACAATGGTGGCTTATGCTTTGGGTTATACGGCTGTAATTTTTGCAACTAGCTTATTTGCCGGACTAATGCGGTTTACGCGCCAGATCCTGATGAATTCAGAAGTGGTAATGCGATGGGGTGGGCTAGCATTGATATTCATGGGTGGGTATTATGTGGTGTCAGGTATTCTCTGGTTCTTTTAAGCCCATGCCCGCAGATAAGTCCGATCTTCAAGTCTTGGCAGCACTGCGACGGGGCGATCCTGCTGCGCTAGGAATCGTATACGATCGATATGGGAAAGTAGTTTATCGCCTAGCCCTGCGGATGCTGACTAATCCTCCCGAAGCTGAAGATCTCACTCAGGAAGTATTTCTCGCTTTGTGGAAGGGAGTCGATAAATACGATCCAGATCGAGGTACGTTACTTGTATTCTTACTCGTGATGACGCGCTCTCGCGCTCTGAATCGGCTGAAGCAACAAGGTTCTCAGCAAAATTTGACCCATAGGGTTGGCACCTATTTAGCCCCAACCAGCAACAACCCAGGCATGGAATCAGTCACTTTAACTGAATTACGAGAACGGATGAGTTCGGCACTTGCGGAACTTCCCACTACCCAAAAACAAGTCTTAGAGATGGGCTACTACCAGGGCAAAAGTCAATCAGAAATCGCGCGCGAACTCGATCTACCGCTCGGTACTGTCAAAACGCGATCGCGTCAAGCTCTGCTCAAGCTGCGACAATCGTTACAGGATTTAGTAGACTAACTAAATAATGCCAGATATATATTCTCCCTCACCATCCGAACCGTCGCCAGAACTGCTGGCTGGATATGTTCTCGGCGATCTCACCCCTGCTGAAATCGATCGAGTCGAGGCATATCTGCACGAAAATCCCGAACGCCAAGCTGAGATCGCTAGTTTAATGTTACCGCTAGATTTATTGCCGCTGACTTTGCCAATAGCTGAGCCGCCAGACTCATTGAGAGCGCAAATTTTGCAAGCGGCTGCCCCAGACAGTCTGGCAATAATGCCCATTACGCAGCCACCTCAAAAATCTCGTCAGTGGTGGAAACCGATTGCCGACGGATTAGAACTAGCACTAATTGCTTACTTTGGTTGGTACAACTACCGCCTCTCCCAGGAATTAGCCACCGTCAAGCAAGATCTCCAAATTGCCCAAATTGCTAGCCGAAAACCCGCCCTCGGCAACGATCGATCGATCCTCAGTTTGCTCCAGCAGCCGAATAATCGGCTAATCTCGCTCAAGAACCTGCCAGGGCAAACGGGGGCGGGGAGCTTGGTTGTCGTGCCCAAAAAATCTGTAGCAGTACTAATCCTCCAACAAGTCCAACCGCTACCACCGGGACAGGTTTACCGCACATGGGCAATTGTGGGCGAAGAGGAGATGAGTTGTGCGGATTTTTTACCCGATAAAGATGGTAAAGTTTTGGTGAAAATTCCACTCGATCGATTAAAGAAAGCTACTAAGGTAACGATTACCATCGAACAAAAAGACGCAACAGAAGCTGAAGGTGAAATTGCGATCGAAGGCGAGATCTAATTTCAATGGGTAAGAGGTAAGAGGTAAGAGGTAAGGGGTAAGAGGTAAGAGGTAATAGGTAAAGAGTCGAAAATATTAGGTAATTGGATCTTTCTCCCAGTCACCCCTTTCCCCTTTCCCCTTTCCCCCTCTCCCCGTCCTAATTGACCGATGACTGCAACCACTTGGTAACACCGTCTGCGATCGATTTTGCCATTTTTTGCTGCTCTAGCGGATTGGAAATTTGTTCAAATTCGCTGGTATTAGTCATAAATCCTAATTCTAGGAGGACAGAGGGAGCTGATGCCGGACGCGCCAGCGCGAGGTTGTCCCAGAAGATTCCATAAGATGGACGTCCGATATCCTTAACCACATAATTGTGGAGGGACAGGGCGAGGCTTTGAGCCTGAGCATGGTACCAATAGGTAGAAAAACCTTTAGTATCGGGATTACCGCCGTCGGGGAGGGCATTATGATGTACCGATAGGGCGAGTGTCGGTTCTAGATTATCAATAATCGTCTGGCGATCGCTCAATTCGACAAATTTATCTGATTCCCGCGATAGATATACCGATGCACCGCGCATGGCTAGCTCATTTGCCAACAGTTTGGAGGCATAGAGATTGGCTTCTTTTTCGGTATAGCCATTCGGCCCGACTGCACCCGAATCTTTACCGCCATGTCCGGGATCTAGGAGGATTTTAGTACCTGCGAGGGGCTTGCTGAGATTATTTTTATTGAGTTTGGGTGGATGGCGGAGTGAGAGGACGAGGTTACTACCCTGATATCTGAGCCTGTAACCCCACTGTTGTTTTGATTTGAGGTTAAATACATATTGGACTACGCCAGGGCTGGTTTGCTTCCAATCTAGCCGCGACACGGTGGGGTTATCATTGAAGCGGATAATATCAGTTTGGGCAGTAGTGTTGTAGAGCGTCAGCGTGAGGGTAGTAGTACCTTGTTCGAGTGTTACGGGGACGGGTACTTGCAGCGGGATAATCACATCGGTAGCGCCCTCGCGCTCTTTACTCATCAGGCTTTTGACGATCGTGTTAGGCGGTGTGGTGACACCAGTTGTTATCTGTACTTGCTCCGCCAAGATCCAGCCGCCATAATCGAGCCGTACCCAATTAGCTGGCTTGCCATTATTATTCCCCGTCTGACGCGCGGTAATCGCTGCCTTGGTGCCCTTGGGTAAAGGTGTCAGCCGACTAAAATCAGAACCTGCACCCGTGCGCGTAATTCCCCCTTCGACTGTGACTTCGGCGATGTCTAGATTTAAGGGCGACAAAATCTGCACTTTACCAGGAGCAGTTTGAGAGACGGTAGTCGGTGGGTTGCCTACTTCTAGTTTATAGGTTGGATTGCCCAAATCGGCAGCGGCTGAAGCGATCGCGCAGCCCAAATACTGCCCCGCACCATACATGGCTTGAGGTTGATTGCGATCGATTAACGCTGCTTTATTGTCAGGTAAATCGACACCATTGCCCTGCTCTTGCAGCTTAATATCTTGCCCACCGATGTTGACATTGACTTTGGCTTTAGCTGGTGCCTTCGCGCCAAAACAAACTAGCTCCCCAGGCATCCGCGCCATGTCTCCTTGCGGTTCGAGGGAATTGGGTGCAAAGTTATTTTTAGGTGTCTCGGTAGGCAATGCTGCCGATCGCGTGACAACAATTGTTTTAGACTGCCCTTTATAATCAATCTCAAAGGTATTTTTTCCCACCTTGAGATTGAAGACAGAAGCAAAATGCCCCCGTTGACTGCGGGGAACGGGTTTATTATTTACCGATACGTTGCCTTCGCTCGGCGCACTCCCAATCAAGAAGATTCGATCGCTTGCTGTTTGATAATCGGCGGGGGGA
>NZ_JANMZA010000385.1:0-3799 GCF_031382685.1 Chamaesiphon sp. OTE_8_metabat_110
GGTTCCCTCCCGTTTGTGTGCGACAAGACAGAGGGGTTGGGGGTGAGGGCAAGGTTAGTGGGTTTTACAAACCGGATTTGGTATCAGTCAGCAGGTAATCGACTCAAGCGGCTTGTTTTACCCAGTCATGTTCGCGTAAATAGGATTCAAAGTCAGTCGGAGCGGGAAAATCGCGTTTCAACTGTGCCAAATCTGCGCCGTAACCGACATTCTCAAACCAGCGATACATCGTCGTCATTTCCGCACCAGCTTGCTGCTCGAATGCCTCAAATGGAATCTGTTGGTAGGCGACATTTTTGCCTAAAACGCGCGTAAATGTAGCTGCAATTTCTGGCATCGTCATCTCCCCGCTGGCGACTTCGATCTCGCGATTGGCAAAATCTGTGAACCGAGCGAATACATCGGCGACCATTTCGCCATAATCTTCTTCGGATAATTGTTGCAATTTGGTATCGGGACTTAGTGGTAGGGACAGCGTTCCGGTTTCAATGATCGATGGCATCGCGGTATAGTTGAACAAGAAGAACACCGGACGCAAAATCGTGTATGGTAAGCCACTAGCGCGGACATATTCTTCGATTTGAAACTTGCTATCGAAATGCGGCACACCAGTTTGGCGTTCGGCACTACCCACCGAACTGTAGACAAAATGCCCAATTCCCATCGCTTTGGCAACGTTTACGAGAGCCTTGCCCTTACGGATTTCGGCTTCGATGCCATCATTGAGTCCCTGCATCGAAAAAACGCCATAAACATTTTGCAAAGCGTGTTCGAGTGAAGCCTGCTGGTCGAGATCGCCGACGAAGAGTTCTGCACCCAATCGTTTGAGTGATTGAGCGGCGGGTTTGTTTTTGTCCCGCACTAAGGCCCGAACCTGGAAGTTCCCGCGTTTTAACAGATGATGAGCCACTGCGCCACCTTGATGTCCAGTTGCGCCAGTCACGAGAATTGTGCGATTTGAATTTTCCATTTTAGTTGCTGCGATCGTTAGTGAATAATTGATGTGTAAGTTGAAGCGAGTGAATTAGCTGAGGATTTGTTCGAGTTCGATGATATTGCCGTCTGGATCGCGAACACAGGCAGTGAGAAACCCACCTGTTAGCCCTTCCTCCTCTGGGAATTGCCAAGGACTGCTGAAGATGGGAACGCCTTTGGCTTTCAACTGGAGAATCGCGTCATCTAAATCGGGCACTGCAAAGGTTAAAATCATCTTGGCATCGCGACGATCGTAGGTTGCGGTTTCGAGCGAGTCGATGTAGTCTTTCAACCGCGATCGATTGAGCAGCGTAATTTTAGTTGTACCTGCATCAAGTTCTGCATATTCCTCAGCATCATCATTCAGCGAAACCTTAAAACCTAAAACATTCTGGTAGAAAAGCTTACAATCTGTATAGTTTTCGACATTCAATCTAGTGCAAATATATTTAAGATTCATGTGTGTCCCCTGGTTCTGGTCGTTTCTCCCGCAGATCTCCGACTTCTTCGAGAGAAGTCGGGGATCTTTCGCATCACTTAAATGCTTTAATCAATGCCTCAAATTCCACTTTTAATGACTTGTCATTAGGTGAAATCGGTGGAATCTTTTTATCGATATTGAGGAATTGATAAACCGCCATCTGTGCCACCCGCACTGAATACTCGACAGTAAAAACGACATCCTCAGGAATCTCGACAAACTGACCGATCAATGCTAGATTTCTGGAGTTATGTGGAATTGGTATCGGTCGATCGGTATGCAAACGCGGCATAAACATACTGGTGATATATGGCATCCGGCAAGGAATACAGTTAGCCGATGCGACAGTATCCAGATCGAAGCGCAAATGACCGCAAAGTTCTTGGAGGATTTCAGCACCATTGCATTCAGCCATCGGTTTGGGGACGAAATTACCCACTCGATCTGGAAACAGCGCATATCCCCAGAACACTTGCACGTCGGCAGGCTGATCGATAAAGTGGGGTTGATGAGCAAGCACGATCGACATCAACCAGTTGGAATCTTTAAATGTTACTAGTCCGCCAGTTCCCGCCTCATTACCGCTAAACTCGAACATCTTGTCAAAGAATGCCGGATTTTTGAGCGTGACTGTAAAAGACTCCCAACAAGACTCAGCAATACTGCTATTAAAAGCCGCTGGATTTCCAAAACCTGAGTTTTCCGCCGCCAGCTTTTCCCACAGACTCCAACTGATAGAATCTGGTTTAGTTAGCTGCTTGGGCGCACTCGTCATCGAACCCAAACTCGAAGCATCAGTCATCGAGCCATTCTGAAGAAAGACTAGATCGCCATTTTCAACTGTAATAGTTTTACTTTTACCACTATGCTGATAATGAATACCTGTCACCACCAACTTATTCGTGGCAATGTGTCGCTCCAGATCCGTCACCTGACAATCCACCATGAAATTAACATTTTGCTCCGCCAGCCAACTCTGCAAGGGACGCACAAATGAATCGTACTGATTGTAGATAGTGCGTTTCACCCCAGCGAGGGTTTCAATCCGCGAGAATTCCATCATAAAGCGATGCAAATACCGCTTGAATTCCACGGCACTATGCCACGGCTGAAAAGCGAAAGTAGTCGCCCACATGTACCAAAATTCCGTCTCAAAAAATTCTGGGGACAGCCAATCGGTAATGCAACTATTACCCAACTCAGCTTCACCAGCCACACTGAGTTCTAGCAATTCCTTGCGATTTGGCATCGAAAAGCCCATCGAGCTGACAGGGACTTTCGCCCGCCGACTATCTACCAATCGCGCCATTGAATGCGACTTATGCAGCTCGTTGAATTCTATTGTTTCATCAAATACCGTTTTTCCAGGGGTGCTTAATGAAGGAATTGACTTAAACAAATCCCAAGTGCATTCATAATTATCAGTCGTCAACATCCGCCCCCCACGCAGGGAATAACCGTCGATAGGGTTTCCCGCTCCATCCAAACTTCCGCCCATGACAGGCTTTGCTTCGAGGATAAAAATACTTTCGCCAGAGAATGCGCCGTCGCGAATCATGAAGGCTGCGGCTGCTAAAGAACCGATGCCACCACCCAATAGATATGCTTTAGATTCAGTACCCATAGTAATTAATTCCCTAAAATACTTGTTTTTTAGTAATGCTCGTCGGCATAGTTGCCCCGATGCGGAATCACATTTTCAATTAATGATTGTTTTGTCAGAAATTTATTACTATGGTTCGACTGGTTGGAGCTTGACTAATGTTTGTGTCCCTGTCGCATCACTAATCCGAACTGCCAACATCCGGCCACTTTCACTCTGTCCGGTTAAAACTTCCGTTGGTGAATCGACGGTGTGTGCGTAAGTTACCTCATTTTTACCTGTTTCAATTACCAAATCGTTACCTTTTCCAGGTCGATCGTAAACCATCGCCATCAAGGGCGCATTCTGAATTAGTTCTTCATCACCGAGTTCGGGAGTGATAATTTCAATTGAGATACGTCGTCCTCGATTACCATCCGAAAATTGGTCGAAGAACTCACCCCATCGCTCTTGTGGAACAGATTTTGTTAATTCAATTTTGTTTAGCATGTTTTTTAGTGTCGATATAGTTGGCAGTTTTCATCTAGTTCAGATCGTTGAAAGTATCTTGCGTAGTCAGAGCGGCGATTGTCGCCTGCTGTGCAAGGTAGATTAGGTGTAGATCGACTAGTAATTGCTTGGCACGATCGATTTCAATATTTTGGAGTTGCCAGCAAAACAGTGAATGAGCAAATTGTTTTTCAAAGGGCAAGTTATTCATTTGAGTGTCACCTTGCCGTTTTTGAATAAGACACTGATGT
>NZ_JANMZA010000397.1:0-7863 GCF_031382685.1 Chamaesiphon sp. OTE_8_metabat_110
TCAGGCTGGGAATGATATGAATTCTTTGCCATATGCGGCGACACAAATGAGTGCGTTTTTGAGTGAGGTGGGGTTAGCAAAAGCAAAACCAGATCTAACTAAAATATTTGATGACAGATTTGTCAAAGCATATGCAGCTAAAGCCAAGAAATAATCGCGATCGAGATTCATCAGACGCGGGAGCTAGATCGTCTTTACGACCATCGGTATTCTGGAGATTGGTAGAAGATATCCCTAGGCCACTCAATTGGATGTTGAGTGGTATCTCGCTCGGTTTGCCCTTAATCTTGTGGTGGGGTATAACAACTTTTGGTTCGATCGATCCTAAGTTTTTACCCTCACCTGCTGCGGTCGTAAGTGCTTTTGGAAGACTATGGGGTACTGGAGAGTTACAACAAGACACAATTGCTAGTTTGTGGCGAGTAGGTGTCGGTTTTTTCTGTTCGGCTTTATTCGCAATTCCGACTGGAATTCTGATGGGCAGTTTTCGCAGTATTCGGGCGTTATTAGAGCCATTATTTGGTTTGATGCGCTATATGCCTGCACCAGCTTTTATTCCGCTCCTAATTCTCTATCAAGGTATCGATGAAGCACCCAAAGTTACGCTGATTTTTATCGGTACATTCTTCTTCAATGCTTTAATGGTAATGGATACGGTTAAATTTGTATCTAAAGATTTAATCGAAGCAACTTATATCTTAGGTGGAAATCGCTTGCAGACGCTATTGATGGTGATATTTCCCCATGTGATTCCAGGTATTTTAGATGCTTGTCGGATCAATTTAGCTGCTGCATGGCAATTAGTCATCGTCGCCGAACTCATCGCGGCGACAGAAGGATTGGGTCGGAGAATTAGTGTGGCTGGGAGATTTTTAAAAACCGATGAGATTTTTGTCGGTATTATTGTCATCGGCACGATCGGACTAGTTTTAGACTTGTTATTTCAATATCTAATTAGAGTTTTTTGCAAGTGGTCAGAGCATAATTAGCAGCCAGAAATATCCAGACGTAGCTCAAAGATCCGTCATTAGGCGGTCGCTCGATCGGAGATATTTAATGCTATAATTTGCCAATATTTACCTGCTTGACGATCGACTAGATTAAAACCACTACTCGCAAAAAATTAGATGTTTGTACAAATCGATAATCTATCCAAACAGTTCCAGACTCAGAATGGAAATCTAACCGTACTTAAAAACATCAACATCAATATCGAGCGGGGCGAATTTGTCTGTATAGTAGGAGCCTCTGGCTCGGGAAAATCTACGCTGCTGCGGCAAATTGCGGGACTCGATACGCCGAGCTGTGGCGAGATTCGGATTGCAGGGGTGCCAGTCAAAGGGCCGAGTCCCGATCGCGGCATGGTATTTCAAAACTATACTCTGTATCCGTGGTTGAGCATCCAGGAGAATACCGAGTTTGGTCTCAAACTACAAGGAGTATCCAAACGAGAGCGCCGCGAACGTGCTAGTTATTATCTCAATGTCGTCGGTTTGACTGACTTTGCCAAATGTTTGCCCAATGAGCTATCTGGCGGGATGAAACAACGCGTCGCCATCGCCCGCGCTCTAGTCTGCGAACCTCAAATCTTATTAATGGACGAACCATTTGGAGCCTTAGATATTCATACCAAAGAATCGATGCACGAATTTATTATCGATCTCTGGCAACGGACTAAAATTACGATTCTTTCGATTACTCACGATGTGGAAGAGGCAGTATTTCTCTCCAATCGGATCTTCGTACTTAGTTCTCGTCCTGGTACAGTTAAAAAAGAGCTGACGATCGATTTAGCAGAGCGCGGTGCTAACGCCAAACGTCACACGATCTTTCAAGATTACCGCGATGAATTGATGGTGTTGCTCCGTCAATATGGAGCGGAGGGCTTAGTTGCCGCAAAAGTTTAGAACGCAGAGCGCGTTTGGATCGATTTGGTGTAATTTCGCCAGCCACCAAAGTGGGTGATTTCCGGTTGACCCTCACACAAGAACTGCTCGCCCAGCACGCCCAAAACTTCACGATTATCTGCTAATTTGATTTTGCCAATGCACAATCCAGCGGGTTCTTGCTGCAAGATTTGGGCTAATCCAGCTAGTGGTAACGACCAGATCTCGATCGCGATTGCCGCTCCACCCAGACTCACTCTCATCATCGCCGGATGCCGATTTTCGATCGACCACAAGCGATAAATTGGCGCGGTTGTAGTTTCATACCCGAACTGGGCACCCACCTGTTGCAAATTGCCATTTAGCTCCAAACCCAGCATCAAGGTGCCATTAACAGCCAGTTCGCAAGTATCTAACATAGATTCGATTGTAGCTAGTAGGAAAATGTTCGGGAAACATAGAATTATACTTGCAACTACTCACATCTCGCACACAGATCTATTCAATAAATTCAATAACTCGAATGCTCTGGCTGGTGCCCGAATTAAACTGCGCTGCTTTAGATTTAATCTCGGCTAATTGACCGATCGCCAAACCGCAGGGTTTACCATATTTGGCAAGCACTCGATCGCTAGCAATATTCAGAGCCGTCTGAGCGCGATCGACAAAATCAGCCAGCTCGTAATCTCGGATCTCTAAATATTTTTTGACGATCGAAGATGGCGAATAACAGGTTTCTTCCGAACCATCCGGCCATTGAATTTTAAAGCGGGTTTCTGGCATGGGTATTAATTGAGAATTGAGAATTGAGAATTGAGAATTGAGAATTGAGAATTGCGGCGTTGCTGAATTGGGGTATAAAGCATAGGTCTTGCTCTTCAGTCCCGCCAGATCCGAAGGATCTGGCAGGGCTGAAGAGCAAACCATACCTTAAATCAGCAACGCCAGAATTGCCTTTGTCATGTTGAAATAACTTATCTAAATCCCGTGAGGTGTTCGCGCTCGAAATCCCAAAATACAGTCGATTCTTGGTGGAATTTGAGCATTAATTGAGGACTATTGCTGACTTCACCGATATCTTCGCAGACAATTTGGCGATCGCGAAACATCTGTTGGACGGTAGGGACATGTTCGGGATGGACACTGAGTAAAAATCCGTAACTGGGAAAACTGACGAGCCAGCGATCGACTGATATTTCTGGCGGTCGGGGAATGGCGTCGAGATCCAGCACCGCTCCACATTTAGAGGTTTCTAGCAGCATTAGAGTCGTGCCGATGATTCCCCCCATGCTGATGTCCTTTCCCGCAGCGCACAGTCCATTTTCAGCCAGTTTGGGCAACAGTTCGAGATCGGCACAAAGTCTAATTGGAGCTGTTTCGGTAGCGGCATTCCAGAATGGATATTTGGGATGAGATTTGCCGCGCAGATCGATCGCCATTACCAATCGATCTCCAGGTTGCGCTGTGAAACTAGAAATTAACTGCTGGGCGCGTCCTAAAATCGCCACAGATAGGGCATTATATTCACTGCGCCCGTTGGTATGTCCGCCGACGATCGGCACTCCATACGCTCGTGCGGCAGCACTCATCCCGGCTAAGAGCGACTGACTAATTGCGGCATCTTGACTCCATAGTGTATCTACAACCGCGATCGGCCTGCCACCCATGGCATAAATATCGCTAACATTTACCATCACTGCACTCCAACCCGCAAACCACGGATCGGATGAGACAAAATCAGGCATCATCCCTTCAGTAGCCAGCAGTAGATAGCCATCGCCGTCAGGAATAGCCGCACAGTCATCGCCCAGGAGGATATCACTAGGGGCGTTCTCTGTGGCAAGAAATCTCGCAACGGTTTGAATATCTTGTTTGTGGACGATACCCAGAGATTGTTTTAGTTTTTGGGCGAGGAGCGCGAGTTCCATTAGGATGCTTGGCTGTATTGCAATGGGCGAATCTCGTCATTGGCAGGATAGAAGTCTAAATCTGCTTGCATCAGGTGGTGGGCGATGCCGCGAATTTCGATTTCTTCGAGCGAATCCCAATGTAAGCGTTGGAAGAAGCGAACGTTTTGGATTTGGACGGTGGCGAGGAATCGATCGCAGCCCCAGGCATTGGCGGTAGTAACGGCTTGATGAATTAATCCTTTACCGATGTGCCAGCCACGACGATAGTCGGGATGGGTGCCCAATCTCCCGCCATACCAGAGGCGGGGTTCGGATTCGTAGATGCGGACGACGCCCAGAACGGCTAAGGATTGGGCATCGGGTGCGACGGCGATGATGGGATGGGCGATCGCATCTAGGCTATCTATATCGTCATGTTGGAATAGGGATTGTTCTTCGACGAAGATTTTGCGGCGCAGGGCGTGGTAGGCGGCGATTTCCGATCGGGTGCGGGCGAGTTTGAATAGGTAGGTGGAGGACATGGTATTGGCTGCTTTAGATGGGACAACGACTGAAGTCGTTGCTTGTGGTGCGAAGTCCGCCTTCGCGGACTGATAAAGATTCCCAACCCGCGTAGGCGGGTTTTGCAACACTAGCGGCGGTTTGCGGCGCGCGCTCGTCGGGTTTCCCGACGGTTTAGCGCGACAAGACACAACCGCTGTGGTTATGTGACGCGCTAAACTTCAAAGCTAGACAAAGCGGAACATGCGCCGCATTTACCGCAGCCTGCTTTAATATCTTTCGCAGACATACCCGATCGATTTAGCAGTCCACCCACCTGCTGGTAAAGGGCAAACATCATCTCGCTACTGGGTGCGGGGTGATGTGCTAATGGCGTACCAGTAATCGGCACAAAAGGCACGACAAAGGGATAAACACCAAGCTCAATCAGTCGATCGCAGCCAGCAACCAGCGCCTCAACCGTATCGCCCAATCCAGCCAGGAGATAGGTGCTAACTTGTCCCCGTCCGAATACTTCGACAGCCGCAGCAAAAGCTTGAAAGTAATACTCGACGGGCACATCAGCTTTTCCCGGCATGATTTTGGCGCGCACCTCTGGGGTGATGGCTTCGAGGTGCATCCCCAGACTATCTACCCCCGCATCTTTGAGCTTTTGGAACCACCTAAAGTCATCGGGGGGTTCGCATTGGACTTGAATTGGCAGCTCGACGCGTTGCTTTACGGCTTGGGCGCATTCGGCTAGATAAGCGGCACCGCGATCGGGTGTATTGGGGGTGCCGCTGGTCATTACCAGGTGTTTGACACCATCCAATCGCACTGCTGCGGCGGCGACTTCCGCCAGTTGCGCGGGGGTTTTGCGGGCGATCGTCCGATCGGCGGCTAGGGATTGCTCGATCGCGCAAAACTGGCAGACAGTCTCGCTATTGCGGTACCGCATACAGGTTTGCAAGACGGTAGTTGCCAGGACATCGTTGCTGTGGAGCAGGGCAATTTTCCAGTAGGGGATGCCGTCTGTGGTGCTAAGGTTGTAAAATTGGGGCGTTTTTGGGAATTCGATCGAGCCGATTTCTCGTCCCTCTATGTGGAGGCTGGCTTGAGTGGATGTGAGGTCGATGGTGGCTGTATAGGCAGATCGGGCGGCGGTTTCGGTGTAGATGGGCACCATGATAGTGGTACCGTCGATCGTCACCGCCTTATGGTCGGATGGCCCCGCACCGCCTTTTCTCCCAGATACACCAGCTCCGACTTCTACTAGTTGCAATCCTTGGGATTGCAGTTCGGTCATCAATTTTTGTTTGTTCATCGCTCTTATTCCCCTCCGAGGAGGTGCTGGGGTTGGGTTTCGCTAATACGATGAAAGAATCTTTGGCTGTGATGTGGGGTTTCGCTTCGCTCTACCCAACCTACAGATCTACGCTACTGGGCTAATAAATCCCCTCCTTGGAGGGGTGCCCAAAGGGCGGGGTGGGTAGATCTCCGTCGTCACACTCATTCACCACCGCCCACCGACTCGAATTCATCTGTAACTGCAACAGATCGGGACGGGAATAATGCCCGACGCTATCCATCATCCGCTTGCGCTTGGTAATCAGCGCGAAATCCAGATCCGCGATCGCGATTCCTTCGCCCTCAGTAATGGGAGGATGCAGGATATTCCCTTCAGGGCTGATAATCGTCGTAAAACAACCGCCGCTGAGAGTTTTCTGGAGCTTGTCATCGGTAGTAATTTGACTGACTTGTTCGGGCGAGAGCCAGCCTGTCGCGTTTACCACAAAACAACCTGCTTCGAGCGCGTGGTGGCGGATCGTGACTTCCATCTGCTCGGCAAAAATTTGACCCACCATCGAGCCAGGGAATTGCGCGCAGTGGATTTGCTCGTGCTGTGCCATCAGTGCGAAGCGTGCTAGGGGATTGTAATGCTCCCAACAGGCTAACGCGCCCACTTTTCCTACCGCCGTATCCACTACCTTCAAGCCCGCGCCATCGCCTTGCCCCCACACCATCCGCTCGTGATATGTGGGCGTAATTTTGCGCCGTTTGAGCGAGAGCGTTCCATCGGCATCAAAGATGAGCTGGGTATTATAGAGCGAACCGCCATCGCGTTCGTTAATCCCCAGTACCACGACGATTTGATGCGATCGAGCCGCCTGACTTACCGCCTCAGTGACCGGACTAGGCACTTCGACAGCTTCTTCATACAGCCGTAGATGCTCCTTGCCCATCAATACGGGCGGCTGCACGAACGAAAAATAGGGATAGTAGGGAATGAACGTTTCGGGAAAAACCACGAGTTCTGCGCCCATTTGGGCAGCTTTGTCGATCGATGCCAACACTTTTTCAGTAGTTCCTTCGCGACTGAATAAAACCGGACTAATTTGCACGGCAGCCGCTCGAACTTTGCGCGTAAAATCCACAATTCTTACCTCTTCTGTTCGATCCCAAATCATCGCGTCATATGTCTGAAACCTAGATGGTGGCCACTACCCACCCTACTGGCTGTGTGGACTACAACATCGATCTGTGAGTGGGTTGGATTTCGCAGAGCCTCTACCCAACCTACAGATCTGCGTGGACTATTTTCTCCATAAAATCCCCTTCTCGGAGCGGCTCGCGCTCCTCGGCTTTGCCGAGGGTTTAGCGGCTTTTTTAGGTCTAGGGTTCCCCCCTAATAAAAAAGCGACAAGACAGCGAGACAAGACAGGGGTGCCCGTAGAGCGGGGTGGGTAGATTTTCACAGCACCTCAAACTTACAGAGTCCAGGTATCTAAAATAAACGCCCCTTCCTTGCGGTGCATCAACACGATATCCAACACATCCAACGGATTAATCGGAATAATCCCTGGAATCAAAGAAGCCTCACCATGCCCATACAAAGCTTGCAAAGCAAACCGACAACAATAAACCTTGCCACCATCGCTGATAAATTTAGCAATTCGTACAGTGAAGTTTTGATGCCCAGGAAATGCCTCATCACCTAACTTTGGAAAACCCCGTTGTAAACCTAATGTCACCCCAGGGCCATAGAGTAAAATTGAAGTATCAAAGCCCTTCTTTTTCAACCGGGTGGCTTGCAATAAGTTGACTAAACCGATCGATCCTTCAAATGCCACCGTGTGAAATGTCACTAAAGCCTTCTCACCAGGTTCAGCTTGGACATCGGGGAAAACTTTTTCTTCGTAATCGACTAGAAAATCACCAGTCTTGTGAGCGGGAATAGTAACTTCTGGCATGACGCTCTGCTCCGTTCTGGTTGTTAATATTGCTACCAGACTAGCGTTCGATCGACTGCTAGTTTTGTATCGTCAAATACGAACTAAGGATGTTTAGCATTAGGAACAGTTAACAATTTATACTATTTTCAAAATACCGATCAAATTTGCTCGATACATAGCAAAATTGCTAGATTTTTAAAATAGTTGTATCGTAGACTACGAACCGAGTAAGAATTCATTGACGATACTCCAATTACTAGCTGTAGATACCTTTTCTTTGATTGCAATATGTTCAGCGATATAATTTGCATCGCGAGCTACACCTGAAAACCGTCCAGAACCCCACGTATATAG
>NZ_JANMZA010000418.1:0-6275 GCF_031382685.1 Chamaesiphon sp. OTE_8_metabat_110
GAATTGCGACTGCGGAGCGATTATGGACTTAATGTTTTAGCAATCGGACAGTCTCAAAATTTTGATATCAACCCAAAACCAGATCGGCGGCTCCATCAGAACGATGTGTTAGTGGTAATCGGGACTAAATCGGATCTAGACAGGTTGCCACTTTGAGCAAACGTCGGCGTTGCTAAATTTGACGATTAATTGTTTTATCGATCGAGATGTTTTGATAAATGTCATCAAGAAACTATCATTGATAATCTCTGAATATAAGTGCGATCGGATTTATTTACGTGCTTTCCAAGTACCACCATAAACATAGTCAGGATTATCTCGATCGAGCAGTTGCCAGCAATCATCGCAGACAAATTGCCAATCACCCGATCGATCTACCCGAACGCGATACAAAACCTTGGCGGAGAGTTGGCATCGATCGCATATTTTAGTCCGAATTCTTGCCATAAACTAACTACAAAAGTAAGCACGCGTGACTTTGCTAAATCGCGCTTTCTACACGATTATTATAAATTAAAATAGACTAGAAATTAGCTGAAACCCCAACCCGATAAGTTCTACCTGGACTGTAAATCCGATTTACTTTTTCGTACTGAACATCGGCTAGATTTTCGACATACAAATTAATACCGACATGCTCACTTACAGGGATGCGTGCGCCCAGATCCAAATTAAGGAAAGATGGGATAAAGTCAGTACTAACTTGTCCGGGATTGGTGAAAAATGCGCGGCGCATACCCGCATTATAGTTAGTCAGCAGATTGACTTCCCAACCTTTATTGGCATAACCGATACCCACTTGAGCGACGGAATAGGGAATGAGCGATAGTTGTAAACCTCGCTCTGTACCCGTCTGAATTTTGGCATCTGTGTACGTGTAATTGGCAAATGCCGACCATTGCGGCGTTATTTGTTGTTTGAAGCCAATTTCTAAACCATTGGTGCTTACCTGCCCGATATTCGCCCACTGCGTAACCGTTGGACTGATTGCTTGCGTCGCCAGTCGATCGTTTAAACTACTGCCAAAGTAGGTAATCGTCCCGGTAGAGGTAGGACTCACAGCCAGATCGAATCCCGCCGTCCAAGTTGCGCCTGTTTCTGGTTTGAGATTGGGATTGGGGAACCAACCGTGGACGGTATCATAGAGATATAGTTGGTCGAGTCCGGGATTGCGTTGTGCGCCAGCGACAGATGCTCGGAGCGCGAGATTAGGGGTGATTTCCCACCGCGAGCCGAGACTGGGATTGAGATAGTTACCAAATTGCGAGTTAAAGTTTTGGCGGACGCCTAGATCTACGGCAACTCGGTCGGTAAGTTTCCAGGTATCGACGGCAAATAAAGCTGTATTGAAGACGTTGCGATTTTCGACCTCATTAAAGGCAATCCGGCTGGGAACGGTGCTAGTTGAGGTGCCATTAAGTTTACGATTTTGAATTTCACCACCCCAGCGGAGCGTATTAGTCGCCGAAGTTTTCCAGTTATGCTCTACTCTCCCAGTGATGGCTTGAGTATCGAGCGTACCCGTGCGATTATTGTTACCGCTAGGGCCAAAAGTTTCAAAATAATCTTGAGTATAACCGATCGTGGTATTGAGTGTCGAAGTTTGGTTGGTGGCTAATTGAGACCGCCAATTTAATCCTAAATTGAGGTTATCATGGTTTAACCTGTCGCGTTGAAAGGGAAATCCAAAGTACACCAAACCCCGCCGACTGGCAGTTTTTGTCACATCGAAATCGAGCTGATTGCGATCGTTAATTGTCGCCGAAATATTACCAGAATAGCTAATTAGGTCGGTATCAGCATTAGTCAGTTTACCTGTAGCCGGGTCGCGATTGGCTGCACCGACGGGAACACTATAATTATTATCGATCCGATATTTTTCAACCCCAATTCGATAGTTTAATTTGCGATCGCCGCCAGTATAACTCGCTCGATAATCTTGACGACCATAAGAGCCAAGTTCTGCCGACACTCTGGTTTCCGGCGTGCCCCGATAAGTTTTGGTGATAATATTTACTACCCCGCCAAAGGTTTCGGAACCGTAGATAATAGTACTAGCACCACTAGATAATTCGAGCCGATCGATCGCATCGACGGGAATACTATTGAGATCTGTTGCCCCATGATAAGTATTAATATTATTGCCGATCGGGCGACCATTGAGCAGAATGATAAATTGATTTATCGATGCACCGCGATAATAAGTGCCAGTGTGAATATCTGCCCCATAGCCAGCATTATTAATCGCAAACCCTGGTAAATTATTTAATGTATCAGCAACATTTTTCGATCCCTGCCGCTCGATTTGTTGGCTATCGATCGTGTAAGTTGGCGTCGATTTTGGTAAGTATAATTTTCGCTCTCCAGTAACATCGATCGTGAGTTCTGGTTCTGCTGAAGCGGGTGTTGGGGCTGGCAGGGCTGATGGCGGTGGTACCTGGGCAATTTCGGTTTGAGATTGATGTTTAGCTTTGGGACGGTTGTTTCTCCCATCGGCTAGTAAGACACTACTAGATTTTGCAACAGTGTCGTTCGGGATAGTAGCTGTAGCGGCAAGTCGATCTGTAGCTTGCGCGATCGTCATGAGAAAAAAAGTTGCAAATAATTTACTTGCATTTATAGTTAGTCGATGGCGATCGCTAGTCATTGGATTTGAGATTACATAATTCGGTCGCACTATACATAACGTATTCATCTAGTGCAGGTCAAATGACACAGCGTCAAGCACCCTGGGCAAATTGCGGTATTGTAGGAGAAATATCGTTTTAAAATTTCATGGTGCCGCTTCCAGATCGCCGTCCCAAACAACTCGCCCTTGGTTCCCTCGAACGCGAAATTATCGAAATTGTGTGGGAACTCGGTACAGTTACCGCCAAGGATATCCACGATCGAATTTTGAGCGATCCCGATCGTGAATTGGCATATGCTTCGGTCTCAACGATCCTCAATCGGTTAACCCAGAAAGGGTGGCTCACCTGCGATAAACAGGAGCGCAGCTATCTTTGGCAAGCACGGATTTCGGCAACTGAAGCCCAAGCTCTCACCGCTTACGAACATTTAAATCAATTTTTGGCAGTGGGTAATCCTGATGTTGTCGCCGCTTTTGCTGACGATCTAGATCGTGCTAGCATGGCACAACTTGAAGCGATCGCCCAAAAACTCCAAGCCATCCGCCAAGCCAAGGAGGAACAGTAATGCACTCGATCGTCTTATTTAGTATTTTCGGTCTAGCTTGGTGTGTGCGCTTCACTTGGACTGAAATGGCGCATACTCCTTGGATCGATCGATGGGATCGGACGCTGACATTATTTTTATTGCCCCCACTGTTATTATTTACCAGTGCGATCGCGATTATTTGGATGGGGCCACACGGACGGATGGTGTGGGTGGGTAATGATTGGCTCAGTTACGATCTGGCGATCGGTTTTTTAGGATTGGCGACACTTTATTGGTGCAAACTAGCTGGCTCTGGCTGGCAGATGTTGCAGCAGGTTCGCACTTATCCGATCGTTCGACTCAGTAGCAACAATGTTCGCCTCATCGATCTCCCTACTCCATATAGTGCCCAAATTGGTTTTTGGGAGCCAGAATTAGTCATCACGCAGGGGTTACTAGATACCCTAGCCCCAGAGCATTTAGAGGCTGTTTTAGCCCACGAGCAGGCACATTATCAGTATCGAGATACTTGGTGTTTTTTCTGGTTGGGATGGGTGCGCCAGATGACGCGATGGCTGCCGCAAACCGAGTCGATCTGGCAGGAACTGTTAATGTTAAGAGAGCTGCGTGCCGATCGGTGGGCATCCGCACAGACCGATCCCTTGTTAGTTGCCGAAGCACTACTATCGATCGTGCAGTCTACTCCGGTTTTCCCCGAATACTTAGCTGCGGCTTTTAGTCAGATGAATGCGACAAATCGGCTCGATTGCCGGATTGAAGCTCTGTTAACTACTCCAGAAGCGATCGAACGCCCGAGTATTTGGTCTTGGGCTTGGCTCCTATTGGCATTATTCCCGCTATTGGCGATCCCTTTTCATATTTAAGATTTCCTAGACAGTCCAATCACGCGATCGCATCATCAATTGCATCAGCGGCTCTGAGCTAAGCCGCTGTAATTGTCAACCTTTCTGATTTTGGGACTTAAAACGTCCGGCAATAAAGTCGCGGCGATGGGCGTGTTTAGTCGATCTCCCGGTAACGCGTTTGCGCCACATCCGAAAACTAGAAGCTTTCATCTCGCGGCGCATCAAGGCGATGACTTGAGGTTCGCTCAGCCCAAATTGCAACTCGATCGCTTCAAATGTAGTGCGATCTTCCCAAGCCATTTCCAGCACTCGATCGATCGTTTCGGAATCTAATTCAGGTAATTCCATTGAATTTAAAAGGTAAGAGGTAAAAGGTAAGGGGTAATAGGTAATAGGTAATGATTCTCTCGATCGATACCTCAGTCTGTCGTTGTCCAATTAAAGATTGGTTAACTAAACAACCCCTAAAACCCAAAGCCTAAAGCCCAAAGCCTAAAGCCTTACTTTATTATGGTCGATCGAGCTACTGTCTGGGCAAACACGCGGCGGAATCCATCTTTACGAGTGGCGGCTGGTTCGTTAGTCAATTTCCACAGACTTTCATAAAAGAAGAAAGATACACCTGCTAGACCCTGTTTGCGAACGGCGGCGATTTGAGATTGGATTTGTTGCATCGATATGGGTTTGGGTTTGACGCCAGTGAGGATACCGATACCCACCGGGATATGGAGACTAGCAAGCTTGACTTCTGACTTTTTGAGTTCGCCAATAAATGTCTCTAACTTATCTCGATAAACTTGAATTAATAGTTCTTCAACTAAGCCTTGACGTTCCCATTTTGCCCAGTCTTGGAGGAAGGCGCTTTTGGCATAACCTTGAGGATTTGGTGAAATTGACACGATCGCTTTTGGGTTGACAGCTTTAACTGCGACGAACAGTTCGCGCATTAGGTTGGTGATTTTGTCAGCACGCCAGTTAATCCACTCTTCATTTTTGGAATCTGTCGGTGGTAGTTTGCCTTGATGTTCGCGTTTGTATAAATCGACTGTAAATTTATCGTAGCCGAACTCAGAAGGTAATCCAAAGTGATCGTCAAATTGAATTCCATCGACATCATATTTACGGACTACTTCGACGACTAAATCGACGATAAATTTTTTAACTTCTGGCTTAAAAGGATTGAGCCAAACGCGCGGATCTTTGCCTTCTTTCCAGAGGGTGCCACCGTCTTGTTTTTGGGTCAACCAATCAGGATGTAGCTTGGCAAAGTCAGAGCCAGCCGGATCGGAAGTGCCCGGTAACATCAAGCCAAATTCAAACCAGGGAATGACGGCAATACCTTGTTTGTGACCTTGAGTTACCATTTCTTTGAGGACATCGCGCCCTTCTAAGCCTTCGGTTTTAGTTAGCTTTCTATTAATTAGAATTCCTGCCGATTTTTTGGGCATCAAACTACTACCGACGAGCCGTTTGGCAACTTTGCTCGGGTAGGTGGTATAGCCCCAATTCCAGACTACTGGATAAATAGTATTAAAGTTAAGTTGGCGGAGATCTTTAATCGCGGTTGCTAAGCGATCGCGAGTAAATAAGACATCGCTATCGACGTTGGTAATCCACACGCCACGAATTTCTCGTGTCAATTTAGATGGTAGCAGCGATCGCGACCAAATTGCGGGGGTATTTAATGTAAGAATTAGTCCGAGTGTCACACACAATCCAAACCAAAATTTGCGATTTAACATTTAGCTTAACAAAAATAGCTGGCGGTTTATTATATTACCTTAGATCCGATCGATTATATTTTTCTGACGCTCGATCGTCCAGTGTAACTCGGATGTTTGGGATAATTTTACTTGTATCAATCCGACTCGATCGATTAATTCTCGGACTTCAGCGAGTGTCAGTGCTGCTTTGAGCGAGTCTTGAAATAACTGCTGTTGCTGAGGATCGTAATTACTCCCAAATTTAGCAGCTAGCTCATTGACAACTCGATCGTTTTCTGGTCTGATTAAATCGCGAATTAAGATTGCCCCATCTAATTTGATGAGCCGTTTAATCTCCTGAAATAGTAAATATGGCTCGGGCAGATGATGGACTAAACTATTAGAAACTATCATGTCAAACTCTAGATCGGGATATGGCATCCGTTTGGAGTCTACCCGTTCCAATCTAATCCGCTGAGTTAGTTGCGCCGCTTCTACATTGCGTTGACCGATAATCAGCATCGATTGTGCCAAATCGATGGCTGTAAAT
>NZ_JANMZA010000436.1:0-2014 GCF_031382685.1 Chamaesiphon sp. OTE_8_metabat_110
GCTAAGCGATCGAGCCTCACTCGTTGACGCAGTCTCTTCTAAGGAACTTAGCTGAAACTGGCTCAGAGCAAGGATCTGTAAATTGGGTTGAAGACTGAAATTAGGGCGTACCCAAACAAAGTTTCTTTCACCCTTTAGACGACATTTATGTCGGCTCAGATGCTTCGCTAGGAGAAACAAACTGACGTTAACTGGGCAAAATTTTGGGTTTTTTCGATCTTGCTGGCGTTATTTGCATAAACATCCGTAAATCCACTGAGTAAGTGATATAGCCTTGCTGGTGCATTCGGGTGTAGTCATTGATGAACAGTTCAAATTTACCAGAGCCTTGTGAAGTTGAGATCCAACTGCGACAACAGCTAGATGCCGTCTTGGTGGCTCCATTACAGAGTGCCCAGCGTGCTAGGGCGATGAGTCGGTTGCTGGGCATGGTGAGGCATTTACCAGGGATTCGGCGCGTCAATCATCAAGATTATTTATTGGCACTAAATCAAACTTGGGAATGGATGAGTCGGAATCTCGATGAATTTCAAGCTTCTACCGATTCGCTCACGGGCGATTTGGTGAGGTGGATTAATGGCTATTTATATTGGCGGATTCGGGATATTTATCAAAATACACCCATCGGACAACAGCTAATGAGTTTAGACGAGCAGGTGTTCGATCGCGGCGAAACCTATTTAGATCTATTATCAGAATCTGGAGGAATTGGTTTCCAGTTCCATACTTTGAACGAACAAATCGCCGTACTTCAGCACCAAGCAGACTGCGAAGTTGCCACCCAAATCGAAGCCTGGATCGAGTCCGATCCGGATCGGCAATTACAAAATTGCTATCCTCGCAATCGCGAAGATTGTCATTGTCAAACGCTCAGTTACCGGATTATCGTCTGCGAGCCGCCTGACTCGTTTACCCAGATTGCCAAAGATCTCAATATTCCCTATCAAACATTAGTATCTCACTGGAAACGGAGCTGTTTGCCACTATTACAAGCTCAAGCTAAAATTTTGGGATACGAGCCAACTATAGATAGCTAATTTATTACTTATCGATAGATGGTAATAGCCGATCGTTTACTAGTAAATTTTGAGATTTAGGCACACACTCTCTCAACAAAACACACTTCCCATGAACGATCGTTATTTATCTAGCTTTACTATCGATCTCGATCGCACCGCACATGCGACCGCTGCCAAGTTTGCTGCCCAACAGATCTCGATCGCCAAAGGACGCAGCGTCTATCTCAATACGTTGGCAGTTTGTGCGGTACGCCAATACCTGAGCATGACTTGTCAATTGGAGATCGATCTCGATCGCGGTGACAGTTGGCAAGTCGGGATGCAAAGCATCATGAATGTTGCCGATTTAGTCATTCCTGATGTTGGTAAAGTGGAATGTCTAGCGGTATTGCCCAACGCTACAGAAGTTTCCATCCCACTAGCTTTAGATGACAGAATTGGCTATGTAATCGTCCAGTTTAATGACGACCTAAATAGCGTCGAATTGCGCGGATTCGTCGAGCGATCGATCCCAGAAGTTATCTCACTCGATAGTGCAGATATTCGACCGCTCGATACTTTAATAGATCTTATTTATAGTACGAGAATTAATAATCTTCAAGAATTTTTAGCAGGGATCTTAGGGACTGGCTGGGAACCAATTATCCAGCCGGGAAGCACTGGCGATCGGGAGGAGCAATCGACTCAGTTGCCGCTGCGCCAGCAAGAATTTGCGCTCAGAAATACCCTGAATTTAGCGAGCAATACTAATTACGATAGTATTCGGGATTTTACCGCCAGTAAAATGATCGAGCTACACGCGAAGATCGCGAGTATTCCCCTACTAATGACGATCGGTTTGAGTATCGAACCAGATGGACGCGTGAAAGTCAGAGTCAGAATTCATGCGGCTGGTGGTCTACCGATGTTACCCGCTCATTTGCAGCTTACCTTACAAGCTGAAAACGGTCAGTTTTTGAGCGAGATTCAGTATCCTGAAGCCATGAACTTCATCC
>NZ_JANMZA010000457.1:0-1743 GCF_031382685.1 Chamaesiphon sp. OTE_8_metabat_110
TGATGGCCCAAACTTAGTATTTAATATTTTTTAAATAGTATTAATTTGGCGACTAAATATCTAAATTAGTCAGACCAAGTATCGCCAGATGAGCGATAATAGGAGATAATTCAATTTGATGTATCCTAATTGTCGCTTTAATGCAATTTGAGTGGGATGAAGTAAAGAACCTTGAGAATATCCGCAAGCATCAAATTGACTTCGCAGATATTTCGGTAATGTTTGACGAAAACATGCTAATCGAGCCAGATGACCGACTTGATTATGGCGAAGATCGATGGATTGGGATTGGGTTTCTCGGTCTAGGTGTAGCGGTAGTTGTCTGGACAGAGCGACAAGGGGATACGATCCGAATAATTTCAGCACGAAGAGCAAATCGTTATGAACAGAAACGACTCGAACAATACCTCACGTACTCATTGGGAAGCATTGGCGGCGATGTCTGATGACACTATTGATTACTCAGATATTCCACCCTTAACCGACGAATTCTTCGATCGAGCAATGCTGCGAATCCCCGCATCCCAGGCTCAGAATTTAGTGCATCTAGATCCTGATGTCATGAAATGGTTCCAGTCTCAAGGTGTGCAACCCACGGAAATGATTAATGCAGTTCTCCGCCGACATATTGAAAATAACACCCAACAGTCTGCATAAAAATATTTATTCAAAAGATAATTGGGTCGGTCATGCTTCCATTTATCCCGATCTTGTTCGGAATTATTAATTAATTCAAGTATCTTGAACGATCGTCAGACCGAGATCTGCGTAGGCTACCAATCGATCGAGTGATACACTGGGTGCAGTTACTAGATAAGTCAAAGCCCGAATACTATCCACGACATAATTAGCCGCCGTATCTAATTTGGCTTCGGTGGCGAGTCCAATTACCTCCGCCGCTCCGGCAATCATCGCTTTTTTAACGTGTGCTTCATCGAGGTTGGCAACACTAATCCCGACTTCGGGATGGAGACTGCACACACCTAGCATACAGATATCCGCTCTAATCGATCGCAAGGATTCGATCGCGGTTGCGCCGACATTCACTAGAGCTTTCTTATAGAGCCTTCCCCCCAACATTATCACCTCAATCCGATCGTGTTCGGCTAGTGCTAACGCGATCGGGGGGCTATTTGTTACTACCGTCGCCTCTAAATCCAAAGGTAGATGCTGGGCGACTTGTAGCGTCGTCGTACCGCCATCTAATATTACTACCTGCCCAGGGCGAACTAACTTCGCGGCGGATTTGGCGATCGCTTCTTTTTCTTTGGGTGCTTGTTTTTGCCTGTCTGCATAGCTGGCTGTAGCGGGGGATGTTAGCAGTGCGCCACCATGCACACGCTGTAATAATCCGGCTTCGGATAGTTCCCGCAAATCGCGGCGCACGGTGTCTTCGGAAACCTTCAACTCGTTACTCAGTTCTGAGGAGAGCACCTTTTTGTTGCGGTGCAGAATTTCGAGAATAAATTGTCTGCGCTCGGCTGTTAGCATCAGTGGTTTGCCTGAAAGTGCTGGTTTAGTCTTGTTAATGCCTGTTTATTAGTATATACTCTTTTTCATGCTGGTTTTTAAGTGTTTATTCGCTTTCAAATATAAAATAACGCATTTTCACGCAAAAGATAACATCTTGGTTCGATCGAGTTACTGCGGAGATCTTTACCCACCCCGCCCTTTGGGCACCCCTCCGAGGAGGGGATTTTTCACACTAGTTTATCCACTTAACATCTATCTAATAAATTTATG
>NZ_JANMZA010000465.1:0-2662 GCF_031382685.1 Chamaesiphon sp. OTE_8_metabat_110
CCGGAATTTGAATGGTAAATTTACTTTTACTACCGACACTAGTGCGCCACTCTCCTAGCGGTTCGCATTTGAGCAGCGGATTGAGCCATCGCTGCATCAAATCTAAATCGGTGATACATTTATCTACGGCTGTGGCACTTGCTTTGATCTGAATTGATTGTTCAAAAGTAGGCATCTTTTGGGATTGGGCTTTAGGCTTTAGGCTTTGGGCTTTAGGGGTTAGGAAGTGGGCTTTAGACTTTAGGTTTTGGGCTTTAGGGGTTAGATTTGGATTCAGATTTAACGATCGAATTTTAGGTGTTGATTTTTGCTTCTAAATATTGGATTTTCTACTCTAGAACGCCCGCGTTCTTCTTATCCCCTAAAGCCTAAAGCCTAAAGCCTAATTCCTAATTCCTGCTTGATCCGATCGACGATCGAGTGTTCATCAATGGTAACAAGAATTTGAGTAATGACGGCTTTAGGGCTATCCTCACCCCAAGAAGCACCATTAGTTAGGTAAGTTTTGGTAACTTGTCCGATGGTATAGGTGGAGACGCCAGCAATACTAGCTTGAGTGAGGGCGATCGCCGTGTAGGGTGCGATACTAATACCGCCTGTAGCGGGGGCTACCAGCGCCAGCAAGCCCTTGATGCCGCTCAAACCGAGTTTAGCGATCGATTCACTAATAGTGATGCCGCCCATGCCCATTAAAATGCTCTGAAGGAGCTTGGTGGCACCAGATCGAGTCATCGGAATCCCATATAATTTGGATAGGCGAATTACCATCGCGATATCGATGGCGACACCACCGATGATATCTGCCGCTGTGAGTGGGTTGAGAGCAACTGCGATCGCTTTAGCCATCACAAATTGCCAGATAATATCATTAGCTGCTTCCTCGCGACTATCCATCTTGAGATCGAGCGTCTGTTTTTGGATGCGATCGGCTGCTAGCATAGCATTGAGTGCTGCTAGCGATTTACCTTCCCGCTGTAAGATTTCGACGATCCGCGATTTGAGAGCAGCGACTTGAGGGGTACTCGGATGATAACTTACCCCCATACTGCCATCTTCCCGCTCGCTAGCCCGTACTACTAACGGTGCGGCGGCTACCATGACAATCTCATCGGGACTGAGAATTTCGCGCACGCGCTCATCCCGAATTTTGGCATAGATATTCAGCTTATCGCGATCGGGATACAGATCGACTTTATTAAATACTAATAACATCGGTTTTCCCGCACTTCTAAGCTGAGAAAGCGTCTTCAATTCGAGTTCGGTGATATCGCCAGCAATGACAAACAAAATCAAATCTGCTTGCCGCGCAATTTCCCCAGCGAGTAACTGTCTTTCTTCGCCATCAACTTCATCAATCCCTGGCGTATCGATAAATTCGATCGCTTCATGTAAAGTATCGGGAGTATCTTTATCCAGATCGAAAGCATCCTGCCAATTATCGACTTCCCACACTACTTGCTGGCGCTCTTGCGTCACGCCATGCAGGACACCTGCTGCAAATACTGCTTGCCCGATTAAGGCATTTAATAGCGAAGATTTACCGCGTCCCACCATCCCAAAAACAGCAACTTGAAACACCGCTCGATCGAGTTTGATTAACATCTCACTCAATTCGGCAATCTCTGATTCTAAACCAGATCTTTCGCGTTGGCTGAGATCCAAATTGACTAACATCCGCCGCAAAGTATCCCGCGCTTGCTGATAGTTTCGCTCGGACTGCATCGTATTAAAACTCGCGATCGCATCTGCTAAATTTAGAGTATCTTCCATTGTAGAGATTAGGGAATAGGGGATAGGGAATAGGGATTGAATCTAGAGTTAAGAGAATTTTAATTGTCGATTATAAAACTTGGTTTTTAGCTGTAGACTAATAGCTATCCCCTATCCCCTATTCCCTAACTTAATACTCTGATTTGCGATCGCGAGACATCAATGCCACGATTGCTTCTGGTGCGGTAATCTGACCTTGCAGCAAGCGATCGACTAGTACGGTAATCGGCATATAAATTTGATTTTTGCTGGCAACTTGGCTCAATACTTTGGTTGTATTTATCCCTTCCGCAGTACCTTGAAGAGTAGCTAAAACTTCACTGAGAGTTTTACCTTGAGCTAATCCATAACCCACCTGATAATTTCGACTGAGCGGACTATTACAAGTTGCCAATAAGTCGCCCAAACCAGATAATCCATAAAAGGTTTCGGTTTTACCACCCCAATATTGACCGATCCGAATAATTTCTGCCAATCCTCGCGTCAATAGTGCCGATTTAGCATTATTTCCTAAGTTTAAACCGTCGCAGGTACCAGCCGCGATCGCAATGACATTTTTGACTGTCCCGGCAATCTCCACGCCGATCGGATCGTCATTAGTATAAACTCGAAATTGTGGTGAAGAAAATATCCCTTGAATTTTAGTAGCAGCCACCGCATCATCGGCAGCAATTACCGTTGCTGCTGGTAAGCCTTGCTGGATTTCTAGGGACAAATTAGGGCCAGATAAGACCACAATCGGATTGTGTGGAAATGCCGTCTGCCATAACTTTGCTGGCGTACAATTGGTTTGAGCATCCAATCCTTTGGTTGCGGTAACGATGATTTGATGGGGTGCGATCGATCCTTGCAATCGATCGATAACTGCCCGAACTCCCGACATCGAAACAGC
>NZ_JANMZA010000500.1:0-4606 GCF_031382685.1 Chamaesiphon sp. OTE_8_metabat_110
CCAAACTGAAACAAAGTCAGTGGGAAGCCAGAAGCGCGATCCTTCAAGAAAATGCCGCACTACATCAACCCGAATAGCTGGTAAAGGAAAAACAGTAGGGGATATTGTTAGTCCAATCGTGGATGAGCGGGATTGGGAATGTCTGAAATAATTGTGCTAGATACCCATATTTGGTTTTGGCTCATTAGTGAAGATTGGAATAGGTTTCCGGCTTCATGGCGCGAGGAAATCGAATCAGCCGAGCGGGTTGGGGTATCGCCGATTTCTTGTTATGAGATCGTGTTGGCACAGGAGAAGGGTCGTTTGGAGCTGCCATGTGCTGCTGATGAGTGGTTTCGAGAGGCGTTAGAACCTTCAGGTATTTGTTTGTTTCCATTGCTGCCTGAAGTATCTTGCAAAGCCGTTAGTTTATCTCCTGTCCATAAAGATCCATTTGACAGATTGATTATTGCTACTGCGTTGGTGTATGAAGCAAGATTAGCCAGTGTGGATAGTTTGTTCCCGTTATATCCTGAAATAGGAGATAGACTGCTGTGTTCTCAATCTTGAAATAGATAATCGCATTGTGAACCCTCTACCCCCTAAAGCCTAAAGCCTAAAACCTAAAACCTTCCCTCGCTTGAAGATACTCCCGATTGAGTTGGGCGATAGTATTTAGGGATATTTCTTTGGGACAAACCGCCGCACAGGTACCAGTGTTGCTACAACTGCCGAATCCTTCTGCGTCCATTTGAGTTACCATGTTGATGGCTCGCCGCTGACGTTCTGGTTGACCTTGGGGTAATCGTGCTAGATGCGATACCTTGGCGGCGACGAATAACATGGCGGAGCTATTTTTACAAGCGGCGACACAAGCGCCGCAACCGATACACATGGCGTCGGCAAAAGCGGCGTCGGCAAGATCTTTAGCAATGGGGATGGTGTTGGCATCGACGGCGTTACCAGTATTAACTGAAATATAACCGCCTGCTTGGATGATTCGATCGAATGCCGAGCGATCGACCATGAGGTCTTTGATAATGGGAAAGGCATTTGCACGCCAAGGTTCGATCGTCAGGGTGTCGCCATCGCGGTACGATCGCATGTAGAGTTGGCAGGTGGTGCTGGCGAGATCGGCTCCGTGGGGGCGACCGTTGATGTACATGGCGCAGGAGCCACAAATCCCTTCGCGGCAATCGTGGTCGAAGGCGATGGGTTCGGCATTGGTTAAAATGAGGTTTTGGTTGAGGAGGTCGATGGTTTCGAGCAGGGACATATCTGGGGAGATATTATCGAGCTGGTAGGTATGGAATTTTCCAGCGGTTTGGGGATTGGGTTGCCGCCAAATTTTGAGTGTGAGTTTCATGATGTCTCTAGGTATCAAATCTGAATTTATTCAAACTCTTTTGCTTGAGTAGGCTGTGGTACTAGGCGGAGCGGCAAATGTTAGATATTAGTGAGTTTCGTTTTTCCTAGCGGAGGCAGAACCCGGATCTGGGGGTCCCGACCCCCAGCCCCCCCGTGGAGGAGCGGGCCGCCTCTCCTCAAACTCCTCTGCGTATGGTTCGATCTGTGTGTGGCGTAAAGCGGCATTCACTCCATTTACCTCATACCTTTTACCCTATCCCCAATCCCCTATACCCTATCCCCAACCGAAAAGATCGCTGACTAAACCGTGCTAGCTCGAATTTTAACGCTTCTGGATAAAATTCCCACTGATGCTCCTGTGTGTATCCCCATACTGCAACGTGGGCATATTCGTCGTCGCGGCGTTGGGCTTCGCCTGCGGTTTGAAATTCGGTGCGGAAGTGGCAGCCGCAGCTTTCTTGGCGGTGGAGGGCATCTACACACATTAACTCGCCTAGCTCTAGGAAGTCGGCTACGCGTTGCGCGAGGTCGAGTTCGGGATTGAGGGTGTTTACCTTACCGGGGATTTTGACATCTTGCCAAAATTCGGTTTGCAAGGCTTGGAGTTGTTGGATGGCGGTTTGCAATCCGGCGGCGGTGCGGATGATGCCACAATGCGCCCACATGATTTTTCCCAGGCGTTGGTGGAAACTGGTGACGGTTTGGCTACCTTGAATTTGGATTAAGCGATCGAGTCGTTCTCTGACTAATTCCTCAGCTTGGCTAAATTCTACTCGATCGCGGCTGGGGGCGATCGAGCCAATTTCGGCGGCTAAATAGTTACTAATCGTTGCGGGAATCACAAAATAACCGTCGGCTAAACCTTGCATTAGGGCTGAAGCACCGAGGCGGTTGGCTCCATGTTCGCTGAAGTTGGCTTCGCCTAAGCAGTACAAGCCGGGAATGGTGGTCATCAGTTCGTAGTCTACCCACAGTCCGCCCATGGTGTAATGCACGGCGGGATAAATCCGCATCGGCACTGTGTAGGGATCTTCGCCGGTAATTTGGGTGTACATGGCGAATAAATTACCGTATTTATTTTGCAGTAGCTCGCGACCGTCACGGTGCAGGGTGTCGGCAAAATCCAGATAGACGGCGCGGTGCGAACTCCCGACCCCATAACCCGCATCGCAGACTTCTTTGACGGCGCGTGAGGCAATATCGCGCGGGACGAGGTTGCCGTAAGCGGGGTATCGCCGCTCCAAAAAGTAATCGCGTTCTGAGTCGGGAATATCGGCTGCGGCTCGCTGCTCGTCTAGATTTTTGGGTACCCACATCCGACCATCATTGCGTAAGCTCTCGGACATCAGCGTGAGTTTTGACTGATGCTCGCCAGCGACGGGAATACAGGTGGGGTGAATCTGGGTAAAGCAGGGATTGGCAAATGCGGCTCCTTGTTTGTGTGCTTTCCACGTCGCACTGACGTTGCTACCCATGGCATTGGTGGACAGATAAAAAACATTACTATAACCGCCGGAACAGAGCAGCACCGCATGACCGCCATGTCTTTCCAGCTCGCCAGTTACCAGGTTCCGCGCGATAATTCCCCGCGCTTTGCCGTCGATTTTGACTAGTTCGAGCATCTCATGACGGGTATACATGGTGACATTGCCCAGCGAGATCTGACGTTCGAGCGCCTGATAAGCACCGAGTAATAGCTGTTGTCCCGTCTGTCCCGCTGCATAAAAAGTCCGCTGTACTTGAGTACCGCCAAAGGAACGATTGCTGAGTAATCCCCCATATTCCCGTGCAAATGGTACTCCTTGAGCGACGCAGTGGTCGATAATTTTGGTGCTAATCGTCGCTAACCGATAAACATTAGCTTCCCGCGATCGATAGTCACCGCCTTTAATTGTGTCGTAAAATAATCGCTGGACGGAATCGCCATCATTTTGATAGTTTTTAGCCGCATTAATCCCCCCTTGCGCGGCAATACTATGAGCGCGGCGCGGCGAATCTTGGAAGCAAAAAGCTTTGACTTTGTAACCCTGCTCGGCTAGAGTTGCAGCAGCGGAGGCACCAGCTAAACCAGTCCCGATAATAATAATTTCGAGCTGACGTTTATTAGCGGGGCTAATCAGGCGGCTAGTTTCCTGGTAAGTCTGCCACTGTTGGGCGAGTGGTACTGGGGGAATTTTAGAATCGAGCATGACTGGCGAACAGAGCAATCGGAATAGCAGCTAATCCCAATGGTACTGCGATCGCCAAGCTAATACCAACCACTGAAGTAAGTTGCCGATATCGCGCGGCGACACCCAAGGTAATGGCGGCGCTCCGGTATCCATGCACCAAATGAGCGGCGAGAGCCAGACAACCGAGGACATAGATAATCACTACCCACGACTGGCTCATCGTCGCTCTGACTAGTTGCGATAAGCTATCTGGATCTGGTAAATCGATCGCCTGTGGCAGCCAGAATTGATAGAGATGCAGCAATAAGAAAGCTAACACGATCGATCCCAAAAGTCCCATCGATTGCGCTGGAGTGAGCGGAGAGGTGGCATTCACGGCATAAGGAGTGCTGCGTTTCGAGCGGTTATCGCGGCTGAGGGTAGCACCTTGCCAGATATGGACGACAAAGCCAGCAAATACCAGGATTTCCAAGCCGTGCAGTAACCAATTATGCCGCAACAGCTCGGCAGTGCGATCGAATAACATCCCGCCGTCAGCCGCCAAAATAGTGGCATTCAGACCCAAATGCACGACTAAAAACAGTGTCAAAAATAGCCCCGTACCAGCCATGATGACTTTGCGATCGATCGAAGAGGCAATAAAGTTAGATGATTTCATATCGATCGATTATTCCATCAATCATTCTCAAAAACAATCTCATCGCACAGTTTTTGCTGGGCAAGCTAGACCCTCATGTTCGAGGCGTAACGACACCTCAAAAACAGCCCACTACATCACAACCCGCTAAATTGTGTAGCGGAAATATTTCCGACCTTGCGGTAAGATTTCGATCGAATAATGTAGGTGAACTAGCGTGTCAATGTGCGAATATGGCACACGATCGCCAGCAACCAATGTTTAGGACATATAATGCCAAAACTAGCATCAACCTGTAAAATAATTATGAAGCCGCTTGAATGGATCGCTAGCTCTAAAAAAGACCTCATCGCCATGCCCGATCCGGTGCAAGACAATTTTGGCTTTGCACTATTCCAAGCTCAAATCGGGGAAAAGCACGATGACGCCAAACCCTTGAAGGGTTTCAAAG
>NZ_JANMZA010000505.1:0-3733 GCF_031382685.1 Chamaesiphon sp. OTE_8_metabat_110
GATGGGAACTTCCGCTGTGGGAATCAACCACAAGTCATCGTCGGCGCATTTAAAGCCATCTTCGGCAAATTTGGGGAGTTGCCCGGTTGCCGTCATTGAGGCACTATTGACGAGGATCGGCGGGCTGACTTCAGTATAGCCTGCGGCAATCTGCCGATCGAGCATGAAGCTAATCAAGGCGCGTTCGAGCGCCGCACCCGCACCGACGAGAGTGACAAATCGACTTTGAGCGAGTTTGGCACTGCTCTCAAAGTTTAAGATACCTAATTTTTCGCCGATCTCCCAGTGGGGGAGGATTTGGGGATTGGTGGGGATATATTCGTCCCCCCACTTGCGAAGTTCGACGTTCTCCTCTTCACCTTTCCCGATCGGGGTGGTATCGCTGGGGAGGTTGGGTAGTTGTAAAATTAGGATGTGAATCTGCGCTTTGAGTTCGCGCTCGGCTGGCTCCAGTTCGCTCAGTTGGGCTTTCACCTGGTTGCCTTCGTCTTTGAGGGTTTGAATTTCGGGTGCGGTGGCGGCGACTCCCGCTCGCATTTGTTCGCCGACGAGTTTACCGATTTCGTTACTCCGCGCTTGCAGTTGACTGCGGGTAGATTCTAGCTCGCGTTGGCGTTTATCCAGAGCGAGAATGGGTTGAATATCATAGGCACCCACTCCTCGGAGATCGAGTTTTGTCTGTACTAATTCTGGATTTTCTCGAATCTGTCTGATGTCCAGCACCGCTTTTACTCTATCTAAACTACACCAACTAGATATATCTTACGATCGTCTCGTCCAGATTGAGTCTCGATCGGCGGTGAATTATTAATTACTTAGAGAGTGTTTGAAAAGTATAGATTGAATCCCCCCAATCCCCTTGAAAAGGCTACCATATATACACTTTGGTGAGAAGCGAAATTGGTGGAAATCCCCCAAACCCCCTTAAAAAGGGGGCTAAGATTCAGTTAAAGTCCCCCTTCTTAAGGGGGATTTAGGGGGATTCAGATCTAGAAGCGAAGCAATTAGACTTTCTCTTAACTGCCGAGTTTAAATGCTTCGACAAATAATCCATAAACTAGTCCCAATTTCAGGCTATTTAAAATCGCCACCCAAAATGGACGTTGACCGATAATAGCAGTGTCTTCTACTAGTTGTCGCCGTCCAAATCTCGTCCCATAAGTAAGCCAAGAGATCGATTCGACGATCGTGAGTAAAACTAGACTGATGACACTATCTAGATTAGTTCTTTGTCCCGTAGTTGTGGAAATCGCCGATGCTAGAAAGTTCCCAAATAATAAGCTAATAATAATCAGCGATAGTCGTCGCCATGGATTTTCAGCCCACCGCGTAAGTTGGTTGCCAAGGCGATCGATTAATGTAGTGAGACGAGTATTTTGCACGGCTTTTATCTCCGAATTCGATTAGTTTCTTGCCAAATATTACCGATGCCTTTGATGATACCTCTTCCGATTAAACCGATGCCGCGTCCGATAATTTCGGTAAGTAAGTAGACGACCCCACTACCAAGAAATGTTGTGGCTGATGTCAACCGGGGTGAGATTGCATCTCTAACTTCGAGGGTTAGTGTGACTACCAAGGGAATTCCGGCTAGGCGTTCCAATTCTTCAGGACGTGGTGCATAAATAGCAATCCGTTTAATCCCATAATCTGTGAAGATAAACAATCGATATTGGCTTTCAAAAATTGCTTGCGGTTCGCCGATATAACGATCGATCCGATACCGCCAGGATAGATCGTTCCGAAAGCGTTCGATATCGCGACTAGATAGCAACCTGCGATCGTAAAATCCCGATTTCATCGATTCTAAATTTCCAAAGCGATTTAGTAATGGTTGCATGACAGCATTCGCCATCTGAATTGTCAGGTTTTCGAGGATGATACCCGCCCGATCTTCGGCGATGCTACTGCCATATGTCCCGATCGTATTGTCGATCGTTAAGGGTGTTTTAAATAATAAGTAATTTAATAAGTCGAGCGATTGCGGAATTTTAGCTAAAATTTCAGCTTGGACGATCGCGGTATCTTGGAGTAAGATGGGAATAATTTCGACATGTCGATCGTTAATTGAGAGGGTGTGGTATCTGCCAAAAAAGTCGGTCGTTACTGACACCCATAAATCCAGCATAAGCGCAGATTGCTTAGCTGCTAATTGCTCGATCTTTACTTGCGAAAAGCGCAGTTCATCTAACATTCCTTCAAACTGTTTGAGGATTAGATAAAATAATTCGCGCTTCTTATCCGAGCGCAAAATGTCAATTTCTAGGGCAGTCGGCGTAAGATTTTCTAAGCTCGATTGTAACTTTGTGGCAATTCGATCGAATAAAGATTGAGCTAATCGATCTGAACTAATCGAGACAATTTGTAGTGGTGCTGCGACTAATTGCGAGGGTAAATCTGGTACGCTATTTACTGATGCAGTTGCTGGTAGTAGTCGATCGATCAGCCAGCGAGCGGTATTTAATTCGCGCTTGCGTCCGGCTAAAATCGCTCGATCTAGTTCGGACAGATCGCCATCGAGCTGGTTATTTACCTGCATAAGTGTAGTTTCAATCTGCTGAAGACTTACCAATCTCAATCGATCGCGAATATTACTAACTAAATTACGCGAGCTTGGCTTACTGCCGATCGTTATCTGTTGCAAAATTGCTGGTGTCCAACTAGTTTCACCCGCAGCAATTCGACGGATACAGCTCACCAAATCGAGAATCGAACTACCCCGCACACAATAGCCTTCAATTCCACTTTGAAATAGTGCAGTTAACTCAGGACTTTGGGCGGTAGCTAGTATTAAAATCGGTAAATTGGGATACTTGGCTTTAACTTGTTGACAAAACAGGAAACTCGATCTGTCTTGCAGCGACAAATCCAATGGTAATCCATATAAAATTAGATCGATGTCACTAATTTTATCGTTGTTTTCGAGTAAAAATTGCCAAGCCCGATCGACATCTTCAGCTTCCGCAGCCACTTGGAGATCTGGAAACCGATTCAGACAAGTTATCAATCCCGATCTAATTACTGGATCGGATTCGATCGCTAAAATTCTCATGGAGCGATCCTCTACAGGAGCGGCTGCGCCAAACATAGGGGGAGTTTCTGCCATTGACACGCGAATTGCACTGTTGAAGCATCGCCAGTTAGGGACAATTACCGATTAATTGCCCATACATTTTACCCCCTTTAGA
The DNA here is from genome assembly GCF_031382685.1 of Chamaesiphon sp. OTE_8_metabat_110. Classification (NCBI taxonomy): domain Bacteria; kingdom Bacillati; phylum Cyanobacteriota; class Cyanophyceae; order Gomontiellales; family Chamaesiphonaceae; genus Chamaesiphon; species Chamaesiphon sp. OTE_8_metabat_110. Next base: position 3,189 of record NZ_JANMZA010000505.1, read on the forward strand.
CCGTCAAAGATACTCGCGTCACTCCTCGTCGTAACTGGAGTTGACGATCGATCCAAGATTGCCGAATCCGGCGTTGGAGGAAGGGGATTGAGGGTACGATCCGACTCGCACCGTAGCGCAGTAAGGGATAATTTCGCAACAGTTCGCCTTGGGCGATTTCGGCACGCTGGAGCTGTTGGACTTTGATGATTTCTGGTTCGCGTTCGGCTTGAATTTGCGGCAATACGCGATCGAGTGCCGCAGATGCAAATGACAATTGCTGGAATAATGGTACTAGATGATTGGCAGCGACGATCGCATCGCGTAAGGACATATTAATCCCCTGGGCGCGAATGGGCGACATTGGATGCGCTGCATCGCCCAGCAGGAGCAGTCCGGGCATATGCCAGCGCGGCGCACGCCCCACCGTCACCGATAATAAAAATGGTTTCTCCAGCGAGTCAGCTTGCTCTCGAAATACAGCCGCTAACCAATCGGGGGAAGCTGTCGCCAATTTTTCCACCCAATTCAACTGTTGCCACGCCTTATCAGCAGGTGCTGACTCC
>NZ_JANMZA010000606.1:0-9063 GCF_031382685.1 Chamaesiphon sp. OTE_8_metabat_110
AATAATTTCTTCGATGAAGATGATGTTTGCTGTGGTCATGGTATGAAATTTCCTGAAAATTTTATACCATAATTTTTGCCGATTGAGATTAATTTCTGGCCTTAAGCTTTAATAAAATTAAAATCCGTAGGCTGAATGTAGTAAAAATGACAATTGTAACGATTCATATATTCTTGTGCTAGGATTTAACCAAAGTATTTTGCGTAGAAAATAAAAACTACTATCTTAAATATTGGGGTTTATCATGACTAGTTCTGAAAGTAAGTATGTATCGCTAAATCAATCCGATACATCTGCAAATTTATTAGTAAATTCAACTCTACCTGTAAAAGAGCGCGGCTCGATCGAGCAATTTTCACAACCTGGATTCGAGCCAGAAAAATTAGTACCCGCACCAACTTATGTGGAATGTGGCATCGAAAAACTGACCGCCCTGTGTAATGCTGTCGGCTTAAACGCTCAACTCGATCGAGTCATCCACGTATTTCGCGCCCTGACTACCTCCTGGGGCGATCGCCGCATTGGTGAAACGACCACCTGGCGATCGGACGTTTCCGACGATTGCGCCCCCTTTGAATTCTCCCTAGCGCTCGATCCGCAGCAGACCGAACTCCGCGTCCTCATCGAAGCCCAAGGCAGCGACCCCACTCTCCAATCCAACTGGCAAGCCGGACTCGATCTCAACCAGCACCTCGCCGCAAATTTTAACGTCAGCCTCGACAGGTTCGAGCAGATTGCCGACTTATTTGCGCCCACCAATCCCGAAGCAAAATTCTCGATGTGGCACGCAGTCTGCTTTTATCCCGATAAAGAGCCAGCATTTAAACTCTATCTCAATCCCCAAGCCCAATCCCCGAGTCGATCGGCAGCAGTCATCGAAGAATCCTTAGTCCGACTCGGTTTCACCCACGCATGGCCGACCCTTGCCGAGACAGCAGCGCAACGCGGCCCCGACAAAGACCAGTTTGTCTACTTCTCACTCGATCTCGCCGCCCACGACCGCGCACGAGTCAAAGTCTACCTCCGCCACCAAGATGCCACACCCGCAGAACTAGAATCAGCCCTAAGTGCAGCACGCAACTATGTACCGGGCGACGCGATCGAATTCTGCCAAGCAATGGCACCCGGTCAAACATCCTTCTCCAAAAAGTCAGCTATCACCTGTTTTTCTCTTATTGCTGGAGACGATGAAAGTCCCTCAAGCGGAACTCTATATATACCAGTCTCCAATTATGCACCTGACGATCGAGTTGTCTGCGATCGGCTCGACCTATACTTCATTCAGCACAGTCTTCCTGTATTTACATATCACTCAGCAATTCGATCGTTAGCGATTCGTCCTCTAGAAGCAGGAATTGGGATGCAATCATACACTTCATTCCGCAGAGAGAAACAGCATCAGCGAGTTGCTGTCTACCTGAATCCAGAAGCAAATCTAATAAAATCTCCAAAGATCGTAGCTACTTCGCAATTAACTTTATCTTTACAATCTATTGAAGAGACGACTAGGCACTATAAAGATAATTCTGTTGAGTCTCATCCTTTCTTCCAAAGGTTACACCGAGAACCTGCAAATCTGACCAGTCTATGGCTATTATTTGCAAATTTTCAGGAAGGAATTGTTTCCCATTTTACTCGGCGGCTGGCTCTTGTTGTCGCTCACATTGACGATGAACACATTCGTTGTATTTTGGCGAAGCAGTTGAATGAAGAGCTGGGAAATGGCGATGTGTCTCAGATACACCGAAAAATATTCGATCGATTAACGCTTGCTCTCGAACCATACAAACCGCAACTTATCACTACGGAAATGTTATTGCCGGGGCATAAATTGAGCCAATCTTTAGAGGCATTATACTCCGACCCTAATCCTTACATAGGAGTGGGTGCAGCTATTTTGATGGAGGTTCGTGGCGAGCAAAGAGATGAAATAGTAAACAAAGAACTGGCTCGGACGACGTTAGATAATTCGGTTCTATCATGGTTCTATCTACATGGAGAGCTAGAGGTCGGTCATGCTGATGAAATAATGAAACTGGCGCATCATATCGATGACTCAAATGGAGATAAAGCTGGGGTGATGCAGGGATTAGAACTGACTTCTGCTGCACTGTGGGATTTTTGCAACGGAATGTATCGAGCCTGTTTCCTATGAACCGTCGCGAAAACTAGCATCAGACCTTTAGGCAGGGAAAATCCTAAACCATCGACACACGATCTAGATTACAGCTAGTCCACGGGGCAGACTATAAGATATCTACTAGAACGGCTAGTAACTTGACTTTTTAATCGATCGCAGCAATCTAACACAAGATGTTAGAGCTTTGACATTAAAATTTGGTTCCTAGCCGTCTTCGACATAGTTGCTTATTGATGAGGACTGGAAAATGGAGACAATCGTGTGCATACCAGGATATACCGTTATCGAGGAAATTTATACAGGCAATCGTACATCCATCTATCGGGCACTTCGAGAGATAGATCGTTATCCAGTCACCATCGAACTACTCCGCAATCCCTTTCCCAGCTTTCACGAACTGCTGAAGTTTCGTCATAAATACGAAATTGGCAAAGATTTAGATCTACCCTATGTCATCAAAACTCTCGCGCTAGAACCCTACCGCAACTCCTATGCGCTAGTTCTAGAGGATTGCGGTGGCATTTCCCTAAAGTCTTACTTACAGCAATCGGGAGCTTTTGGTGATAGTTTGCCCAAAGTAATTGAGTTTCTCCAGATCGCCATCCAAATTGCCCAAGCCATGGAAGGGTTGTATTGTCATCGGGTGATTCACAAAGATATCAAACCCGCCAACATTCTGATTCATCCCCAGACGCACCAGATTGAGCTAATCGATTTTAGTATTTCTTCGCTGTTGCCCAAGGAAACTCAAGAAATCAAAAATGCCAACATGCTCGAAGGCACGTTGGCATATATCGCTCCCGAACAAACCGGACGGATGAATCGGGGGATCGACTATCGGAGCGATTACTACGCTCTCGGCGTCACCTTTTACGAACTACTGACTGGACAGTTACCATTTATATCTACCGATCCGCTGGAGTTGGTACACAGTCATCTTGCGAAACAACCGCTGGCAGTGCGTCAACTCAAAACAAACACCCCATTGATGGTGTCGCAGCTAGTCAGTAAGTTGATGTCCAAAAATGCTGAGGATCGCTATCAAAATGCACTGGGATTAAAGCACGATCTAGAAATTTGCCTCGCTCAGTTGCAACAACACGGCAAAATCGACTTATTCGATCTAGGAGAGCGAGATCTGAGCGACCGTTTTCTGATTCCCGAAAAACTCTATGGACGAGAGCCAGAAGTTGCCACACTACTCAATGCGTTTGAGCGAGTCAGTAAGGGTATCCCCGAAATCATGCTGGTTGCTGGTGCTTCGGGAATCGGTAAAACTGTAGTGATTCGTGAAGTTCATAAGCCGATTGTCCGGCAACGCGGCTACTTTATCAATGGTAAGTACGACCAATTCCAGCGCAATATTCCGTTTTCAGCTTTCGTACAAGCCTTTCGCAATTTGATTGGACAATTGCTGTGTGAATCAGATCTCCAATTGCAGACTTGGAAGACCCAGATCCTGGCGGCTGTTGGCGAACATGGACAAGTCTTAATTGATGTTATTCCCGAACTCGAACTGATTATCGGTGGGCAACTGCCAGCTCCAGAATTGTCTGGTAGTGCCGCACAGCAGCGATTTCAGCTCCTGATGCAGAAATTCATGAGATTATTTAGTACGGCAGCACATCCACTGGTGCTGTTCCTCGACGATTTGCAGTGGGCAGATTTAGCATCTTTGAATTTGTTGCAATCATTGATGCAGGATGTCGGATATTTATTAGTATTAGGAGCTTATCGGGATAACGAAGTATCACCAATTCATCCGGCGATCTTGGCGATAGATGAGATTGAAAAAACTGGGATAACGGTCAATACCATTACGCTAAGATCTCTCGACCAAGCAGATTTAAATCAATTGGTAGCAGATACATTAAGTTGCGATCTCCTCACAGCTCAACCCTTAGCTGAATTAGTAGCACTCAAAACTCAAGGTAATCCATTTTTTGCGACCCAATTTCTCAAAGCATTATATGAAGATGGACTGATTAGTTTCGATCGATTGAGTGCGAATGGAAAAGTTGGCGGGTGGAGTTGCGATCTGACTCAAGTGAGATCGCTAGCGGTTACTGATGATGTCGTAGCATTTATGGCATTGCAATTGCAAAAGTTGCCGATCGACACTCAAGTAGCGATCGCTCTAGCCGCCTGTATCGGTGCCCAATTCGATCTCAATACCTTAGCAATCGTTTTGGAGCGATCGCCAGCAGAGACGGCAGCAGCACTGTGGAGTGGGTTGCAAGAAAACTTCCTCATGCCAACTACAGATATATACAAGTTTTTCAATAATTCCAGTACTCAATCGGCATCAAAAACAGAGGCTAATCCAGTTTATTCTTTCTTGCACGATCGCGTTCAGCAGGCAGCTTACTCGTTGATTTCTGAAGACCAAAGACCAGCAACTCATCTCAAAATCGGGCAATTACTTCAGCAAAATTACTCAGAGACGGTTGCTGAAGAAAAGCTGTTTGATATTGTCGGACATCTAAATATAGCTAGAGACTTAGTTACCGATCTACGCGATCGACAAAGAATTGTCGATCTTAACTTAAATGCAGGTAAGAAAGCTAGGAATTCTACTGCTTATGCTGCGGCAAATATTTATTTTCAGATAGGAATCGAACTCTTGGAGATCGACTGTTGGGAAACCCAATATCAGCTAACTTTGGATCTGCACATCGCTGCTACTGAAGCTGCTTATTTAGCAGGTAAGCTCGATAGAATGGAAGAGATCGCAGCTATTGTAATACGATCGGCTCGAACTATTTTGGATCGGGTGGAAATCTACAGGATTCAGATTGCTGTACTCACGGCTAGTGGTAAAGGGGAGGAAGCAATCTATACAGGTGCAACAGTACTCTCTCAATTGGGGTTTGAACTCCCCACCACACCAACTGAAGCCAAGACGGTTGAAGCACTGGAGATTTTGAAGAGCCAACTTCAAAGCAGGCAAGTTGAAGATCTGCTAGATTTACCTGCGATGAGCGATCTCCAAGCACGGCTAGCAATGGAATTACTCGCAGATTTGAGCGCACCTATTTTTACTACCGTCCCACAGTTAATGCCCATTTTAAGTATCAAGATGGTGAGCTTGTCGATCCAGTTCGGTAACATACCTGCATCAGCAATGGGATACGCTAATTATGGATTTGTACTGAGTGCCTTTTTCGGAGATGTTGACACGGGTTATCGTTTTGGTAAGTTGGCACTGGCGTTAGTGGATGCACTTAATACCAGAGAATTTCAAGGTCGAATTTCATTTTTATTTGCCACTTGGATTCAACATCGTCAAGAACCAATTAGATCGACTATCCCAACACTAAAACATGCTTACGCAGCCAGCATGGAATCTGGCGATCTCCTTGCTATCGGCTATGGCATCTGTTGTTACTTTGATGCAAACCTACTCGGTGGAGTAGACCTAAATATTTTGGAATCGGAAATCTCAGCTTATAGTACGGCTTTGGAGCGGATCAAACAATATTCTGCGATGGCTTATCTGCGGATGAAGCAGCAGGTAATAATAAATTTGACGGCAACCGGAAGTCAGCCGGAGTGCTTGAGCGGTGCTGCTTACGATGAAACAGTGATGATTCCCAAACACATTCAAGATAGTGAATTTATTGCTATTGCCTATGTACATATCTATAAGTTAATGCTGGCATACTTATTTGGCAATCATCAGGCTGCGGTAGAGAATATTAGTCAAGGCGAACAATATTTACCAGCAATCTCAGGGATGATTTCGGCTGCGGTATTCCATTTTTATGCTGCTCTGACATATTTGGCTCTTGCTAGCGAACAATTAGAACAATACAAATCTGCAACTCTTTTCCAAGTTGAAATTTATCAAGCTACAATCTTCAAATTGGCACAAGAAACTCCTACGAATTACCTTCACAAATGGCAATTAATTGAAGCTGAAAAGCAGCGAGTTTTAGGCGATCGAGCCGCAGCGATCGAATATTACGATCTGGCGATCGCGGGTGCGAAAGAACATCAATTCATCCATGAAGAAGCCCTTGCAAACGAACTAGCGACGAAGTTTTACCTCGATTGGGGTAAAGATAAAATCGCTCAATCTTACGCGATCGAGGCATATTATGCTTACGATCGTTGGGGTGCGACTGCCAAGTGTACGCATCTAACCACACTCTATCCGCAATTACTCGCACCGATTCTGACTAAAGATCGAGCTGTCACTGACGATATATCATCGACGATCGAGAACTCGATTACTGGTAGCTGTGAATTTTTGGATTTGAATACGATGCTCAAAGCCTCACAAGCGATTTCTGAGGAGATTAAACTCGATCGAATCATCACTAGTCTCCTGGAGATTGTCGTTGCCAATGCAGGCGCAGACAAATGTATTTTGCTACTCAAAACCGCAGCAGATCTCAATGTCGTTGCGAAGGTAGAACTGGGACAGCAGCCGCAGTTGCTCGCGCCGATTTCTTTCAGATTGAGTCCCGAGCTAGCAATTAGTGTCATCGATCGAGTCCAGCGGAGTTTGGAACCGATCCTGTTGTCGAGTGCCGATTATGCTACGGAGTATCATGGCGATCTCTATTTGCACCAGCATCAACCCAAAAGTGTCTTGTGTTGTCCGATCGTCGATCGCGGTCGGTTAATTGGGGTATTATATTTGGAAAATCAGCTCATGCTTGGTGCTTTTACTCGCGATCGATTGGACATCCTCAAAGTCATCGTCGCTCAAGCAGCAATTAGTATCGAGAATGCTAGATTGTATACCGAACTAGAAGCATCATTTAATATTCTCGAACGCAAAGTCGAAGAACGCACGATCGAACTCAAGGCTGCTAAAGAATTAGCCGAAGCAGCAGATCGATCGAAGACTAGTTTCTTTACCAACATGAGTCACGAACTGCGCACGCCGCTCAATGCAATTCTGGGGATGTCTGAGGGGTTGACCGAATTAGTCTACGGTCAGCTCAACCAGCGACAACTTCGTTGTATTGAAGTGATCGCCAACAGTGGTAATCATCTACTGCAATTGATCGACGATATTCTCGATTTAGCAAAAATCGAAGCAGGCAAGTTTGAACTATACTGCACGCCAACTAACATCGCCGATCTCTGCCATGAGAGTCTGTCATTTGTCAACCAGCAATCTTCTCAAAAGAATATTCAACTAACCGTAAATCTGCCCCCGCAGCTACCCGAGTTAATAGTAGACGAACTGCGGATTCGACAAGTGCTGATCAATCTGCTCTCCAATGCGGTGAAATTTACGCCTGAAGATGGACGTGTGAGTTTGGAAGTCAGCCATCATCTCGCTACCGCTCCTCAAGCTACCGCTTGGATTCAGTTCGCGGTCGTAGATAGCGGAATTGGGATCGCGCCAGAGGATCTGAGTCAGCTATTTCAGCCATTTGTCCAGATCGATAATGCTTTGAGCCGTCAAACTAAGGGGACGGGTTTGGGGCTAAATCTGGTGCGGGAGATTGTCGAACTGCATGGCGGTAGAGTCGGTGTGAGCAGTCAGATTAATGTTGGCAGTCGGTTTACGCTCGATCTACCTTGCGGCAATCTACCGTTTATTTTCCCATTAGCAACAGCGGAATCTGCGGATGAGAGCGCGATAAGTTCCCCCAATGACGATCGATTTTCATGCTCCTGGAGTGCCAATCCGCCAAGATTGACAGAATTACTTTCTTACCCATCGCCGGATCGGCTACCATCTCGCAAGCCGCCGATCCTCATTGTCGATGACGATCGATCGACGATCGAAACACTCACGGACTATCTAGAAGCCAAAGGCTACACTACTATTTTTGCCCAAAATGGTCTGGAGGCGATCGAACTAGCGCAGTTGCATCATCCCGAAGCCATCTTAATGGATATCCACATGCCGATCCTCGATGGCTTGGCAGCGATCTCCCAATTACGCAGCGATCCTTATTTCGAGCGGCTACCGATTATTGCTCTCACTGCTCTAACTATGAGTGGCGATCGCGAACGCTGTCTGGAAGCTGGCGCAAATGAGTATTTAGCCAAACCCATTACATTGGGAATACTAGCCGCGACAATTCAAGAATTAATCGCCTAGATGTAGTAAATCATCAAACGCAACTGCCGATTTTCACGCACGATTCCGACACACCTTAGCATCGATATTTTATGACTACTCCTGCCTCGATTCTGGTTATTGATGACGATCCGAACAACTTTGATGTCATTCAAGTTTTACTAAATAAAGAAGACTATATTTTCCATTATGCCTCTAGTGGGCAACGCGCACTCGATCGAGTCGATCGATTTCAACCCGATGTGATTTTACTCGATGTGATGATGCCAGATCTCGATGGCATCGAAGTCTGTCGCCGGATTAAAGCCTTACCCAGATGGCAGTCGGTGCCGATCGTCATGGTAACTGCTTTGACTGATAAAAAGGAGCTAGAACGGTGTTTGTCTACAGGTGCAGAAGACTTAATTGCCAAGCCAGTCAATCGACTCGAATTGATTGCTAGAGTTGCCCTAATGCTGCGAATTAAACGGCAGTATGATGGACTCCAAATCGCCCAGCAAAAGTTAGAGTTAGCAGCTCAAGCTCAGGATGAGCTATTAGCAATGATAACTGATGAAATGACTGCCCCAATTACTGATGTATTGGAAATTGCCCGACTATTAGCAACTACCGAACTAACACCGATCCAGCACGAGCATCTACAAACTGTTCGGGTTAATGGTGAAAAGTTATTGACGGCAATAACTAATATTTTGGATTCTTCCCGATGCGATCTCGTTCCCTATTATTAGTTAAAAGTGCTATTAAATCCGCTCTATAAAGACTTTTTTGGCGGTCGGAATCCCTGGCCCTCACCCCCAACCCCACTCCCCAGCGTGGGTGTGGGGAGCCAGAGCCGGGGGGGGAGGGGGGGTGTGGGGGGTTTCTAATTTTA
>NZ_JANMZA010000650.1:0-1696 GCF_031382685.1 Chamaesiphon sp. OTE_8_metabat_110
GCATCGCCGACAGCCGATCGATAACCGCGCCGATGGAGGCTATTGCCCGAGCTATCCAAGCTGACGATACAGCGATCTTTGTCGATATGAGCATTGATCCGCACGTTGGGATCTTGAATATCGACATCCGATCGCGAGCCAAATTTTTCGGTTTGTTGTTTGGTAATCGCTCTTTTGACTTGAATCGCGGTAAAATGGCTATGATTGAGCTGGTCGTTTTTACCAGTCACCGTGACTGCCAGTGTCAACTCGGGAGTTAGATATTCCCCCCAATCGATTTGTTGGACGCCATCATAGAGTTCGCGATCGTCGGTACTGGGAAATTCTCCGAGCTTCACCAATACCCGAAACGGCAACCGCGCCCACAAATTAACCCGATATAATAACTCTCGATCGCCCTGAAAAGACACGCCACAAAATCCCTGAGCCACGTCTCGCGCCCCTAATTGGCTTAGTTCCTGCGCGGCTAACTCTTCTAATCCTCTGGCGACTGTCGCAAAGTACTCACTCAAAATAATTCCTCAGTGCAGATCTAGTTTGCACGCAAACCATCCTTATCATTATTCCTTATATCTCGACTCGCCGCGATCGGGGCTGGCGTAAATTTCCGGAATCCGTCTCACCACAACGGTAGCTAAATTTAGCGATCGTCGCCAAACAGCACATTACCAATCGTAATTAGGGCATCAATATGAGCAAAAATATGAGGATGCGCTGGCGAAGATTAGTTTTAGGCGTAATTAGATTAGCGCTCATCGCGATCGCGATTTTATTTACGACTTCTGTCTACGCTCAAGGTGTGGAGCCGCGCTGGTTTGCGATTAAAACGATCGATGTCCAGCTAGCGGGGTTAGATCCGGCTTTTGAAGGTTATAAAATCGTCCAACTGACGGATCTACACGCCCGCTCGGGAATTATGGATCGCGCGACGCTGGCTAAAGTTGCCCGCATTGCCACCGCCCAACAACCCGATCTAATCGCCCTGACGGGGGACTATATTACCAGTGGTGCGAGTAAGTCCGAAGAAATGCTCGCTAACGCCTTTAGTCTGCTCCAAGCCAAAGATGGTGTCGTCGCTATCATGGGCAATCACGATCGCGGTGAAGATAGTAGCCCCCTAGAGCGTGCCTTTACCGCAGGTAAAATAAAACTGCTCAATAATGCCGTCCATTCGATCGAACGCCAAGGTAGCCGCCTGAATATTGCTGGTGTCGATGATGTCTGGCTTCGTCGGGCAAATCTGCCCCAGACAATCGCCCAATTACCGAATACTGGTGCGAACATCTTACTAGCACACGAACCCGACTTTGGCGATATTGCAGCGGCTAGCTATCAGTTTGAACTGCAACTTTCGGGGCACTCTCACGGCGGGCAAATAGTCTTACCGTTTGCGCCGAGAGTAACACCCCCCTTGGGAAGAAAATACATCAATGGACTGTATCACCTGGGAGTAATGCAATTATATGTGAGTCCGGGTGTCGGTACTACCGGGCCACCCAAAGCCATATTTAACTGTCGTCCCGAAATCTCGGTAATTGTCTTACATCACTTATAGAAGGGGATAGGGGATAGGGGATAGGGGATAGGGAGTAGGGAATACGATCGAGTACTCGCAACTCCCGGTGGCGGCATGGCTCGCTCCCTGAGTATGCACTGGCTGCCAGCAAGCTTCGAGCTGCTTGAGATTAAGCATTAG
>NZ_JANMZA010000653.1:0-2098 GCF_031382685.1 Chamaesiphon sp. OTE_8_metabat_110
AAACAATCAAATTGCTAGCTTGTTTTCGGTTGCTGGTTATACATTTGCTTTACCAAGCATTTATTGAGTATCTATTCAGACAACAGATCTAAGCTATTGTTGATTACAATATCCACAAACCTAGTTGTTACAAATGAAACAGCAAAGTAGTTCAATCGTAACTCTAGCACTAATCTTAGCGGCTGGTGGCACTAACCTCAAAGCTATTGCCCAAACTGCCGCCGATAAGTTCCCTTTACCTGCCTCTGTGGCATCGGGAACTAAAGTGCAGCTCGATGGCTCCAGTAGTATGCAGGCTGTCAATCAGGGACTCAAAGAGCGATTTGAAAAACAGTTTTCCGGCACGAATGTCACGGTGCCTACCCAGTATCAGGGTAGCGATAGCGGTGTCAAAGCCATCGCCGAAGACAAAGCCGATCTTGCCGGAATCGGTCGAGCGCTCACTCCAGCCGAGAAAGCTCAAGGTATAACCGCCAAATCGATCGGCAGATCCAAGATCGCCATTATCGTCAAAGATGGCAACCCCTATCAGGGCAATCTCACCCTCAGCGACTTTGCTAAAATTTATCGAGGGGAGGTCACTGATTGGTCGCAATTGCCTAGTGCCAAAGGTGCCAAAGGTAAAATTAAGGTCATCGATAGACCTGAAACTAGCGATACCCGCCGTGCCTTTGCTAATTACCCAGTCTTTCAAAATGGCAAGCTCAAAACTGGCAGGAATGCTCAAAAGCTGACCGAAGACTCGACCCAAGCTGTCGTCGATAAACTAGGCGACGATGGGATCGGCTACGCACCAGCAGAGCAAATCAAAGATATTAAAGGGATTAGAGCAGTTACCCTCCACGGAACGCAACCAGATAATCCAAAATACCCATTTTCACAGCCATTAGCATACGCATATAAAAACAAAGACGGCAAAACTACCGAAGGGACGAAAGCATTCCTCGGTTATGCCAGTGCCCCAGATGGTCAAAGCGCCATCAAGGAATTGCTACCTAGCGCAGTCGCAGCAATTGCCGCTCCAGCCAGTTCGGGTGCGGCAACTACGACAACTACGGAAACTACTACTGGAACTACTGGAACTACCGGAGCGACTGAAACTACCACTCCTGGGACTAGCACCACTACCACCGAAACAACTACGACCACAGCAGCTAAACCCGAAAAAGGTGGGTTGCCTTGGTGGCTGATTTTACTGCCGATCGGTGGTTTATTACTATGGTTGCTAGGACGGAAAAAGCCGACAGACACGGTGACGACCATTACGCCACCGCCAGACGTGACCACACCGGGCATCAAACCCCTGTATCCACCACCTCCCACCCGGACAGTTAGAGGTGAAGGTTTATCGGGAGATTTATCGGGAGATTTGTCTTCCAACTTAGGCGGTTATCGTCCTTCAGGTGACTTACGATCGGGCGATTTACGATCGGGCGATCTGTCTGGAACGTTACCCCCACGCCCGAACCTCGACACCCAACCAAATATCAACTTTAATGGCGTCGTCGATTCGGTGAAAAATAAAGCTGGCGACATGAATCTCGCTGGTGGTGCCGCGATTGCTGGTGGTGCCGCAGCCGCAGCCGCTCTGGGCAAAGGGATTTTCGTTGGCGGAGCCTCTCAGAATGAGAATCGCGATGGCGTTGCGGAGATTCATCCTCCCGCCAATCCCGAGATCGACCTCTCAAATCCCCTAGAAGGCCTCACAGACAAGTCTTCCAATCTGATGCCCGATTTGGACATCAACAACCCGCTAGACGGCATTAAGGGCAAGATCGGTGACTCGATCGACGGCGTACGCGGTACGGATCTCAATCTCGAATTTCCCAAGGTCAGTTTAGACGGCATCCCAACCCGAACTGGCGATCTCAATCCCCAGGGCGACAACATTCTCGACCGAGTTGGTGACTTCCTCAAAGATGGTGGCGGAGCTGCTATTGCTGGCGGTGGTGCGGTTATTGCTGGTGGAGCCGCCTTAGCTGGTGGCGCGGGTAAATCGGTCGGTGACTTCTTTGGCGGTCAAAAAGATCTCGATTTATCGGAAGACCTCTCCCTAGAGAGCGCTAATACTAACGATCCGTTTAATTTTGGCACGCCA
>NZ_JANMZA010000677.1:0-13070 GCF_031382685.1 Chamaesiphon sp. OTE_8_metabat_110
CAATCCCTGGACACCAGGTACTGACAAAGAATATATCAAACTCAGCTATCCTGACTCAGCGAATACCGCGACCACTCTCTACACTGGCGTTAAAAGCTACAACAACGCGATCGGTGTTGATATCTTTGAAGATAACTTAGAAGGTGCCTTAGCTAAAGCCGCAGCGCAGGGTAAATCGACTGGTTTAGTGACATCAGTCCCGATCGATCATGCTACTCCCGCCGCCGCCGCCGCCAATGTCAACCGCCGGAATAAATACGACGAAGACTATCCCGCTCTAGATAACATTCTTCAGCAAGAACTCCGCATCTATCAGCCTACCGTTATCCTCGGCGGCGGACATCCCTTATCTACGCCTGGTAATCCACTCCCCGCTGGAGTCGAGCCACTGCGAGATAATACCTACATCAAAGCATCTACCTACAAAGAATTCAGCACCAAGCCTAACGACAACCTCTACGACTACACGTTCCTAGAACGTGGTAAAGATGCCGCTAAGGTGCTGGCAGAAACAGCAGCCAAAATCGACCCGAATAATGGCGATCGCCTGTTCGGTCTATACGGCGCACGCGGTCAAAATGGTAACTTACCTGTCAGTTCTGCCAATGGTGACTACAGCACCACTGGTTTGGACATGTTCAGCGTCAACAGCACCAAAGGATTGAATCCAGATCTCCTGCGTCCGCTAAAAGCTGGTGAAACTGACGCTCAATTCATCGCCACCGAGCGCAATGAAAACCCAACTCTCGACGATTTGACTAAAGCTGCGCTGAACATCTTAGGCAAAGATCCCGACGGTTTTTGGGTAACGATCGAAGGTGGTGATATTGACTGGGCTGCTCACGATAACAACATCGACAACCTGATTGGTGCCACACTAGACTTCGATAAAGCAGTTGGTTCGGTTATCGCGTGGATTAATGCCAATGGTGGTTGGGAAGAAAACCAACTGATCGTTACCGCCGACCACGATCACTATCTGACACTCAACGGTGATTTCCCAACTCTGGTCAAAAATAATGCTGCTAACGGTATCAGCGAACTAACCAATAACGATACGATCGCCGGATCTGGTAACTTCTGGGGTACTAGTGCAACTGATAAGTACGGTTGGGGCAACCACACCAACCGTCCAGTGCCTGTTTACTATCAAGGGCCTGAATCCAAGCTACTAACAGATTCGATCGGTACAGGCTATGAAGCTTATGGCAAACCAGTTCAAGGTATTCCTGGTTTCATTAGCCAAGTTGATATTGGTGAAACGCTGATCGCTTCAGCAATTGACACCGTTCAGAAGGAGCTAGTAGCTGGAACTACTGGTGCCGATATCTTGATTGCATCTGCTAGCAGCAGTATTGATGGTGTTTACGACACTGTTTTCACTGGTGGTAGTAACGATATTATCGATCTGGCTTTCAACACCAACGCCCGCAACAACCGCGTCGATGGTGGTTCGGGTGGAGATACTATCTACGTCAGCCGCAACGATCGCGCTTTCGGTAGTGCGGGTGACGATATCTTTGAAGCTCTCGACAGCAAAGGTGGCAACCGAATGTCTGGTGGTGCTGGTAACGACGACTTCTACCTCGGTAGCAATGACTTCGCGCTCGGTGGTGATGGTGCCGATCGATTCTTTGCTAGTAATGGCGGCGGTAACACCATCTCTGGTGGTGCTGGTGCCGACCAATTCTGGATTGCTAATGCCGAACTTCCTGGTGCTGGCAACAAGGTTGTTGATTTCCAAATCGGTACTGACGTTATCGGAATTAAAGCGGCTACTAGCTTGGGCATCAGTGCTAGCACGCTGAAGTTGACTCAAGTTGGTGCCGATACTGCGATTAACTTTGGTACTCAAACCTTAGCAACGTTGATCGGTATTCAAGCTAGTAGCTTGAATACTAGCAATGCTGGTCAGTTCGTCTTCGGTTAATCGATCTAGGGGATAGGGGATAGGGACTACAATCTTTCCCTCTCCTCGTCCCCTACCGCGTATCGATAAGTTATTGGATTTGCTGCGTAGATCTTTACCCCACCCCAGCCCTCCCTTTATAAGGGGAGGGAGCAAGAAAAGCCCCCCCTTTATAAGGGGGGGTTGGGGGGGTAAACCAACCGGAAACGAAGCCCAACAGACTTGTGCATACACCGTCCCCCTCTCCCCACTCCCCCATTCACAACCAAAATTTAAAATAATAAATAATGAACACCGAGCCTTTGCAGAAAATTGGCGGCATTGTCAGTACTAATGGAGCCGAAATTACGGCTTTCGATGCTATCAGCGATCGATTATTTGTGGTTGCTGGGTCGATTGTCGAAATTCAGAAACTCAGTAATAAGGGCGCACTCTCGGCTGATGGCTCGTTGCTGACTGGATTTACATCGCCCGCAGGTACTCAAGCGATTCCAAATAGCGTCGCTGTCAAAAATGGAATTGTTGCGGTCGCTTATGCAATTCAAGATACGACTACCAGAGCGCAACTCCCCGGACGAGTTAGTTTTTATAATGCCGCCAGCGGTGCATTTTTGAACTCGGTGGCGGTGGGTGCGTTGCCGGATATGTTGACTTTTACGCCCGATGGCATGAAAGTATTGGTTGCCAATGAAGGCGAACCGAATAGCTACGGGCAAACCAACTCTGTCGATCCTGAAGGTTCGGTGAGCATCATCAATCTTGCGGGTGGTGCGGCTGCGGCGACAGTCCAGACGGCAGATTTTACTAGTTATAATAGTCAAGCTGCCGCACTTAGAGCATCCGGCGTGCGGATTATTGGCCCTGGAGCGACCGTCGCCCAAGATTTGGAGCCAGAATACATCGCTGTTTCGCCCGATGGGTTGACAGCCTGGGTGACACTCCAGGAGAACAACGCGGTCGCGATTTTGGATATCGCGACTGGCAAGATTACCAGTATTGCACCACTAGGAGCGAAGAATTACAATCTCCCCGGCAATGGCATTGATGCTAGCGATCGCGATCTCACTGCCACGACTGGTAAAATTAACATTCAAAATCAGCCAGCTTTTGGCTTGTATCAACCTGATGCGATCGCGAGTTTTTCGATCGCGGGGAAGGCTTACTATATTACTGCCAATGAGGGCGACGCCCGCGACTACACGGGATTTGCAGAAGAGGTACGAGTCGGAGCGGCTGGCCATGCGCTAGATTCGGCTAAATTCCCCACTGCGGCGACGCTCAAGCAGGATGCTAATTTGGGTCGGTTGACGGTGACTAGAGCGACTGGCGATACCGATGGCGATGGTGATTTCGATCGAATCGAGTCGTTTGGGGCGCGTTCGTTCTCGATTTGGGATGCTACTGGCAAGCAAATCTACGACAGTGGCGATCGATTGGAACAAATCACTGCAACCCTGTCGCCGACTAGCTTTAACTCGGATGGTACTGCTGCTAGTTTTGATAATCGCAGCGACAATAAGGGGCCAGAACCTGAAGGTGTCGTCGTTGGGGTCATCAACAATCGCACCTATGCTTTCATCGGTCTAGAGCGCACTGGCGATGTCATTGTGTACGATGTCACCAATCCCAATCAGCCGCAATTCGTTCAGTATTTGAATCCGCCGGAAGATACTGGTGTTGAAGGGTTGACGTTTATTTCGGCGGCGGATAGTCCCACTGGTAAACCGCTGTTGGTGACTGCGGCGGAAGTTAGCAAGACAGTCGGAGTCTTTGAAATATCGTTAGACGATCGATCTACATTTAGTGCGAGTTTTGTCGGTCAACAGATCTTACCAACGGGACTAGTCCCCACAGGTGCGGCTGGTAAAATTAACGGCGTAGATGTGCCACTGGGCGGTTTATCTGGGGTCGCTTACGATCCGACGAGTAAGAGCTACTATGCCATCTCTGACGATCGATCTCAATTTGGCCCCGCTCGGTTTTACAACTTCACCCTCGACCCAAATACACTGGCGACTACGGGTGTGAATTTTACAGGCGTTACCGCGCTCAAAGATGCAGCGGGTAATCCTTTCGCGCTCAACAGTCTCGATCCTGAAGGGATTGCCCTCTCTGGAAATGGGACGATTTTTGTCTCATCTGAAGGTGAAGTCAATCCGGCTGCGGGGCGCGTCACGAACCCCTTTATTAAGGAATTTTCGATCGCCACCGGGCAAGAAGTTCGCTCTCTAAACATACCGACCAAATTTTTACCCAAAGTTGAGGATACCAATAAGAACGGCATCGTCGATGCTGCCGATACCCAGACCGCTGGCGTGCGAAATAATGCCGCTTTCGAGAGCCTGACAATCGCCCCAGACCGCCGCACGCTGTATACAGCCACCGAAAATTCGTTATTCCAGGATGGCTCGATCGCGACTACCACGACTGGCACGAATTCGCGGATCGTCCAGTATAACCTGGCTACAGGTCTGGCGGAAAAAGAATATATCTATCAAACCGATCGGGTTGCCGTTGCGCCCACACCCGCGACCGCCTTTGCTACCAATGGTTTGGTCGATCTACTCGCGATAGATAATCGCGGTACCATGTTGGCTCTCGAACGATCGTTCTCGACGGGTACACCCGGTACTGGCAATACAATTAAGATTTATCAAATCTCCTTGCCAGGTGCCTCAGATATTAGTTCGATCGATAGTTTAGCCAGCTTGACACCAGCGCAATTAAATGCTCTCCAACCCGTCCAAAAACGGCTGCTGCTAAACCTGGATGCGCTGGAACTACCAACCGGACTAGACAACATCGAAGGTTTAGCTTTTGGTGCCAAGCTCGCCGACGGTCGCCAATCGATTGTCTTAGTCAGTGACAATAACTTTAGTCCCACCCAGTTTACCCAAATCCTAACATTGAGTACCGATCTAGTGCCTGAAGTTCCGGCGGTAGAACCTGCGTTCAACTTGGTATCGGGTACAGCGGGTGCCGACAATCTTATCGCTGGCATTACGCCTGGGTTTGATGGCATTAGTGACACGGTATTTACAGGTTCCGGCAACGATACTGTAGACGTGCCTATTGCAGGTGCTTTAGCTGGTAATAATCGGCTCGATACTGGTAGTGGTAATGATACCGTTTTTGTCGGTAATCGCGATCGAGTTTTTGGTGCTGCTGGCGACGATATCTTTGAAGCTGGTGATGCTCAAGACTATCGGATCTCTGCTGGTGCGGGGAACGATACCCTGTTCCTCGGCACCAATGGTCGCGCTTTGGGTGGCGACGGTAACGATAAGTTATTTGTCGGTAATGGCGGCGGTAATCTCCTCTCTGGCGGTGCTGGTGCCGACCAGTTTTGGATTGCTAATACCGAACTTCCTGGTGCAGCGAATACGATTTTGGATTTCCAAATCGGTACCGATGTTATCGGCATTCAGGGTGCCAAGAGTTTGGGCATTAGTGCCAGCACGATTAAATTAAATCAAATTGGTGCGGATACTAATATCGATTTTGGCGGTAAGACGTTGGCTGTACTAACGGGTATTCAGGCTACTAGTTTGAGTACTAGCAACGCTAGTCAGTTCGTATTTGCTTAATTTCCAACGGTGTCATCTCCCAAGGTAGGGGCTTACCCCCCTTATAAAAGCTACCGTGTATACACCTGTTGGACTTCGTTTCTGCTGGTGTTCTACCCCCCCAACCCCCCATTATAAAGGAGGGGCTTTCCGGCTCCCTCCCCTTTATAAGGGGAGGGTTGGGGTGGGGTAGAGGACTACGCAGCAACTCACATTCCCCCAACCTTGTCCCAATCTAATCTTTAACCTCTATCCCCTAATTCAATGGCGACAGTTAACGGCACAGCTAACAATGATGTACTATTCATTGACAAAGACAAAAGCAACGACACCTTGCTCGGTTTAGCCGGAAATGATTACTTAGATGCCCTACCGGGAGCAGGAAATAATATTTTACGCGGCGGCGCGGGCAACGACGAGCTATATGCTTACACTAACGACATGCTCGATGGCGATGCAGGTAACGATACCCTGACATCGGATGGTAATGGCTCTAATACGCTCTCTGGTGGCGATGGCGACGATACTATTTATGCCGATCGCAACGATACCATTTCCGGCGATGCAGGCGATGACAAGATTTATGGCGGACAGGGTGGCAATACTATTACGAGTGGCACTGGTAAAGATGTAATTTGGGTTGCCAATGTCGATGTCCCCGCTACACCTAATACAATTACGGATTTCGATCGACTTAATGACACACTTAGGATTAACTTAGCAGGTGTCAACAATTTTAGCGATCTTACCGTTGCCAAATCTGGCACTGATGCCACGATTAGCTTGGGCACTCAACAACTAGTACTCCTCAAAAATACCGCCCCAGGTAGCCTCAATAGCAACACCGTCGCCGTCACGCCGACAGCACCCAATAATGCTGGGAGCAATGTAACGAGCTATGATTTTACCAACTTGCCCAAACTAGGCACCACTTCCAAAGGACAAGATCTGTTCCTCGGTGGTTTCTCTGGGCTGTATTTCCAAGGGATTGCCGCTAATGGTAATCTCAAATTTATCACCCATACCGATCGCGGGCCAAATGGCGAGCCGACTGGTGCCAATCGTCCCTTTCTATTACCTAACTTTCAACCCGAAATCGTCAGTTTTGAACTCAATCGCACCTCTGGCGAGATTAATATTACCAAGCGCACGGGCTTATTTAGAGCCGATGGTAAGACACCACTCACCGGATTGCCCAACCTCCAAGCCGGGGCTAATGGTTTAGCCTACACCGACGAAATTGGTGTCGATCTCGATGGCAAAGTTTTAGCCAACGATCCGCTCGGCGCGGATGTCGAAGGCATCGTCATCGGCTCTGATGGTAACTACTGGCTGGTAGACGAATATCGTCCCGCAATTTACCAATTTGATACCAATGGTAAACTACTCGACAGATTTATCCCCAAAGGTACCGCCACAGCACCCACAATCGACTTCCCCGCCGGAACATTTGGCACCGAAGTATTACCCGAAGTCTACGCCCAACGCCGCAGCAATCGGGGCTTTGAAGCCATCGCGATCGAAGGTACCAAGCTTTATGCCTTTATCCAAAGTCCGATTGATAATCCAGATAATGCTGGCGATACGGTGTCTAGAGCCTCTCGCACCGTCCGCATTTTAGAATTCGACACCACAACTAAAGCCGTCACGGGTGAATATCTCTATCTGCTCGACGATATTACCGGGACTGGTAACGCCAAAACCGACAAACTCGGCGATGCTGTCTCCCTCGGCGGCGGTAAATTTGCCGTTGTCGAACGCGACGATTTGGCTACAACCGCCTCGAATAAACTCATCTACCAAATCGATCTCGCAGCGTCGACTAATATTAATAACCCCGCCAACTTTACCCTACCTGCGGGTAAAACAATCGAACAACTCACCCCCGCCGAACTAACTACTGCCAAAATTGCCCCCGTCAGCAAAAGTCTCATCGCTAATGCAGCGCAATTGGGCTACACCGGAGTCGAAAAACTCGAAGGCTTGGCATTAGTCGCACCCAATACTCTCACCTTAATTAATGACAACGATTTTAACGTCGCGCCGGGGAGTAAGGTACCCGAAAAATTAGGGTTGTTAGAATTAGCTAAAGATCTCCCCGTGACGGGAATTATTAGTACTAAAATTATCACCGCTACCGATCCGGCGGATCTATTACTCGGTATTAAAGAAGCCAATACCAGAATTATCGGCGATCGTCGTAATAATATCATCGATGCGAGTATTGCGGCGGGTCGCAACCAGATCTATGCTGGCGATGGTGCCGATGAGCTATATGCTGGTAAAAACGATCGACTATTCGGTGAAGGTGGTAACGATATTCTCGATGCTACCGATGGTGAAGTTGGCAACTTCTTAGATGGCGGAACAGGCGACGATCGATTATTTGCTGGTACTAACGATCGCTTATTTGGTGGCGACGGCGACGATACCTTATTTGCTGGCTTAGGTGGGAATATCCTGACGGGTGGTAATGGACGAGATATTTTCTTGCTCGCGCTGGCATCTTTACCCACCCAAGCAAATATTGTTACCGACTTTAAAGCTGGTACGGATACGCTCAAAATCGGCGGACTTCCGGGCATTGGCGACGATATTACTAAGCTAACTGCGACGATCCAGGGTAGCGATACGTTGCTCAAAGCAGGGACTGTCGATGTCGCATTACTCAAAGGAATTCAGGCAAATTCGATCGCCGATCTCTTAAATCCAAATCCAAATCCAAACCCGAATCCGAATCCAAACCCGAATCCTAATCCAAACCCGAATCCGAATCCAAACCCGAATCCAAACCCGAATCCAAACCCGAATCCAAACCCGAATCCTAACCCGAATCCAACGACATTAGGCATTACTTTAACCAACAATCTATTTGTAGCCGATCCCACACTCAAAGGGATCGGTATTAATGCGATCGCCCAAAGATTAGGTAGTAAAGTTAATGAAATTGGCTTTTTTGCTGTTGACGATCTAGCTGGTAAAATTGGCGGCATCGCTCCAGGTACCCCAGGTTATCTCAAACTAGTCGCCGACTCAGCCAAACCGATCTTTGCTAGCTTGGACGGTAGTTTCTTTAGCCTAAACAAACGCGAAATTAGCTTAGATCCCAATAAAATCTATCAATTCTTTCAAGTGCAAGATGGTTCGATCGCCGATTTTCAACAACAAATTGCTAGCGGAAAAACGCCAACTAATGTCTTATTTGCACTTCCTAATACCAGCGGCAATAGTCCATTTAAAGTCACAACTAATAGTGCGAATGATGGCTATCAAATCTCAATTAATAACGACGAACTGCGCTTAAATGTCTCCAAACTTGCAGGTACAACACCGAATATTCCGATCGGTGCCAAGTCCCAAAGTTTGACTCAGGGACGGATTATCGATCTATCCGATTATGCGGGGAAAACCCTCAAAGTCGATATTACTAGCACTAGTGACGCTGCTTACAACAACAATGTCGCTTTCTACGCCGTCGAAGATGCGGTTTTGGGCACGATTAGATTAGCTGGTGGTGCAATCCTCAAACCGGGCGATGCTAACTATGCGATCGAAGCAGTTAAAAGCGCAGTCTTGCAGGTATCAAAAACCGAAACTAAAACCAACCTCGATCTTGCGGGTGGAAAAATCTACGCACCTGTAGTCATCGCTCAAGGTTCCCTCGCTAGTTTTGCCAGCATCAATCCGAATAATAATGGTGGCAATGTCAACGCGATTCATGCTTACTTCAATTATCTCGGTGCCAATCCTGACACACTGGATCACTTCCGCTTGTTGGGGAATAACACCTTTGGGATCGAAGATATGTATGGCAGTGGCGATCGTGACTTCAACGATCTAGTCGTCAATGTTAATGTCAAAGTAGTCTAAGCAAAAACGCGGGGTAATTCATGAATTACCCCTGCTTCTCTAAAATGCACATATCTTCATTCAATCCGAAACGTCACATTAGGCAAAAATTCGCGCATATCTGCTGGAAGTTTCTCTAAAAACAGCACCAGACACCACTGCTCTATGTCTTCCAAAAAAGCCATTGATGGCACAAACATGGCAGTAGCGGCGGTAGTATAACGGATAAAATTAGCGCAAGCTCTAGCAATATCTCGATTTTTGAAGCAGTCAGGCGCATTCGTGAGCGATAATTCTTGCCATACCTCTGGATTGCACAAATCTAACACTCTTTCGATCGCAAGATATCAGATTCCAGTTTTTCTCAGCCACTACACTTAGATACGACTTACGAAGCATTAGCACTAGATCGCACTATTTTTACAGCGCGATCTAGTGGTATTATCGTGTAATCTTAGGGTCAGCGGTATCACCGAATCGAGCGATCCAAGCTGCAATAGTGGTTTCAATTTAGCACCAATTATGCTACAATCGCCCAGAAGCAACAAGTTTAACCAGCTTTTAATATCTCGATAACCTCGGACTGGACGATCGCTGAGATAATTTGTGAAAGGTGTCACTGAGTTCGCCTTTAAATAAAAGTATCATGAAGACAACTGCAAATTTGCTAGACCCCAGCATTGTGACTTCAACCCTACCGCCCCCCGATCGATCGGAACCTCAGCAATCCACTCCCGAGCTAGATACACCGCTCCAGCGGTTGTGTCAAAACACCATGTCTGGGGAAGAAGTTATCTCCCTATTACAGAAGTTTTGGATGCTCCCCCAGTTGCAACGAGAATTGATTCTCGATGCCGAACTAGCTGCGATCGATTGCACTCAAGAAGAAATTTTTGGTGCCTATAAAGCTTTTTATCATAAGTATCAGATTAACTCTGATGACGATCGGGCAGTATGGCTGGAGCGCAACAACTGTAGCCTCGCACAATTCGAGCATTCAGTACTTAGGACGCTCAAACTCGATCGGTTCAAACAATTGGCTTTTAATAATAAAGTTGATTCTTATTTTTTACAGCGCAAAAGTCAACTCGATCGAGCTGTATATTCGCTATTGCGCGTCAAAGATCCCCATTTGGCTCAGGAATTGTTTTTCCGAATTCAAGATGGTGAAGCAACTTTTAGCGATTTAGTCAAGCAATATTCCGGCGGACAAGAAGCCCAAAGTGGCGGAATGGTTGGGCCGCACGAGTTATCTGTCCCGCATCCAGTTCTCGCCCAAAAGATCGCGACTCTTAAGCCCGGACAGCTCGCGCCACCGCTCCAAGTTGCCGACTGGTTTGTATTGGTCAGGCTGGAAAAATATCTCCCCGCTCAGTTAGATAAAACCCTGAGAGCGCGGCTGATAGATGAGCTGTACGAGCAATGGATTCAATCAAAATTAGCTCAAATTTCAGTTAAAAGTTAATCTTTATTTAAACCAATTTAGACCGATTTCGAGCGAATTATCTCGCTTTAAATCTCAGATACAGCCTAATTTTTATGACTTATACGCCCGTCGCTCCCGAAATATTTTTATCACAAATCGAGCCATTTAGTAAGTTAGCCCCAAATGCACAAGTAAAAATTGCCAAAATCGCTCAGTATTATCGCTATCATGTCGGTCAACCGATCGCCCTACGGGATAGATTTTCGGCACAGATTAATATCGTCGTGGAAGGCACCGTGCGGCTGCTGGGATATCCCAACGATCTGGCTACGCCAGTGACACTCGAACGCTTGGAAGCTGGCAGCACGATCGGGGCAATCAGCATGATTCGGGGCGTGCCCTGCGAATCGGCGATCGCCTCTACCGAAGTGATTTGCTTGACGATTCCCGCTGAGTCGTTCATGCAGTCGATCGCTAAAGAACCGACGCTCAGACAATATTTTTACGATCGCCCCACCAGCATCGAAATCTTTGAAATTCTGCGGAGCGAACTCGAACGCCAGCCCAATCAAGAACAATTACTGACATTATTGGGCGTGGATTCGCTCAAAGACCTCACGCTCAAAGCCGCAGAAACGGCTGTTGTCTATAGCTCGATCGCCGAAATTCCCCCCGCACTGCGCAACTGGGATTGGTTTGTCGCCAGTCAAGAGTTAGGACAAAGCGATGGTGCTTACCAGATCGGCGATCGGATCGATATCGAATCGGCTCATCCCCGCCAAAAAATGCGGACGATCGGGATTTTGCCGACGGTACTCCAGTTTACCCAACCTGTCGATGCCGATCGAG
Organism: Chamaesiphon sp. OTE_8_metabat_110; assembly: GCF_031382685.1. NCBI lineage: Bacteria > Bacillati > Cyanobacteriota > Cyanophyceae > Gomontiellales > Chamaesiphonaceae > Chamaesiphon > Chamaesiphon sp. OTE_8_metabat_110. The sequence continues at coordinate 11,600 of NZ_JANMZA010000677.1, forward strand.
TCATCGATATCGAAGATGCTACCACCGTTGTCAATTCCTCAGCGCTAGCCGTCCCCGAATCGGGCGACATCCCCTACGCCCCAGATCTGCCCCTTACCCTCAACGCCCCTGTTCCTAAAGCCGCCCAGAAATATCAGCTCGTCCGAGGGAAAGGGCACATCGATGGTAGCGTCGCTTGCTTTGAAATGCTGGCACACCAGTTTAAAATCCCCTTCCGGCGCGATTCCGTCCGGAAGGTAGTTTCTCACCATGTAGAGCAAACTGGGGGCGTCTCGCTGCAATTTTGCGGGGCTGTAGCGGACTTTTTAGGGTTGCAAGGTCAACTTGCTGCCATCCCGATCGCCGATATCCAACGGATTCAGGTACCCGCGCTGATTAAGTGGCAAGAGCGGTTGGCGGTAGTGTGTGCGGTATCTCACAACTCCCTGACGATCGCGCTGCCCGATAGCGGCTTGGTACAGCGATCGCCCGAAGAACTACTCCTCAATCAGGAATCAGCTAGTGACTCTCCCAGCAACGATTTGATTCAGATTCTACTGGTTCAAGCCACCCGCTATACCCCTGAGAAAAAGTTTGGGATTAGTTGGTTTTGGCCGTCGTTGGTGCAGTACAAAGGCGTCTTAATTGAGGTCTTAATTGCTTCGTTCTTTATCCAATTGTTCGGGCTGGCAAATCCGCTGATTACCCAGACAATTATCGATAAAGTATTGATGCAAAACAGCGCCACCGCCCTGAATGTATTTGGGATTCTGTTAATTGGCGTTGCTGTCGGCGAAGCCTTATTAACCAGCCTCCGCACCTATCTATTTGTCGATACTACCAATCGGATCGATCTGGCGCTGGGTTCGCAAATTATCGATCGATTGCTCCGCTTACCCTTGCGCTACTTTGAAAAGCGATCGGTCGGCGAACTTTCCACCCGCGTCAACGAACTCGAAAATATCCGCCAATTCCTGACGGGAACTGCTCTGACGGTCGTTCTGGATTCGGTATTTTCGGTGATTTATATCGTCGTGATGCTGATTTATAGCTGGCTGCTCACCTTAGTTGCTCTGGCTACCTTACCGCTGTGCGTCCTGATTACCACCATTATCTCCCCGATCGCCCGCAAACAACTGCGCGAAAAAGCCGAACGCAATGCTCGGTCTCAATCTCACCTGGTCGAAGTAATCTCTGGTATCCAAACCGTCAAAGCTCAAAACGTCGAATTGCGCTCGCGCTGGAAATGGCAAGAACGCTACACCAAGTACGTAATGGCGGGATTCCAAACCGTGATTACCTTTACCACTGCCAATTCTGCCACCACCTTTCTCAATCAGATCTCCAGCTTATTGGTACTCTGGGTGGGTTCCTATCTAGTCCTCGACGGCAAACTCACCCTCGGACAACTGATCGCCTTTCGGATCATTTCTGGGTACGTGACTAGCCCCCTTCTCCGGCTGACGCAACTGTGGCAGAACTTCCAAGAAAC
>NZ_JANMZA010000680.1:0-12965 GCF_031382685.1 Chamaesiphon sp. OTE_8_metabat_110
CCCCGTCCATGCAACCGACCCAAGCACAGGACATTCCATCATTCTACCTCCTCTACTGGCTGCTGATTTCTACTCTCGATCGCTGTTAATCATACCTTAATCCAGCAACGCCCAAATTTTATTGTCTTCAACAGTAAACAAATAGTTTTTTGCAAGAAAGCTGCGATGAACATCAGTTTTACGCAAGTTTAAAGATTTTGGCGGCATGGTACTGAGATTAAATAGCTCAATTTTTCCAGACACTTCATTATCAGCTGTAGATGGATAGCTGCGGACTAGTTTATTCCCATAAGCAGAAATCGTCCCGAACCCCTCAACAGAAGTAATAGAAAAATCGGTAGTATTTATAAACAATGTTTTTGGGTTCGATCGATTAAATTGATTAGACCAAAGTTGCTCGGCAACAACTATATATTTATCGGCGATCGCGATCTCTCTCACTGGGATAGGAATGGCGAGATTTCGTGGGGATGGCGTAGCATCTGCCAAGTTAAAAATGGCAAGTTTCCCCTTTTGCTCGCTGGTAGTGCTACCTACAACAAGTAAATTTTTGTTCAGGGCAATCTCGCCACTAGCAGCTAATGAATAGCGGCGAGTGCCTGAAATAACGGTTACATATTCAGGGGATTGGCGATCGTATGTAGCCACTGAAAAAGCGATCTTCCCGCCATCGGCAGCCACAGATAGACCCGCTAATTCTTTTGCTTAAGGACGATCGATTCGCTCTAATGGGGAATTTGAGGTGAGTGAAGTGCGATAGACAGCGCCAGCATAAGCCATCCCTTTCCCTGCTGGGGGTTTATATGGGTAGAATGCGTCTTCTTGCGATCCGGTGCTCGTTTTAGATACGACTTTACCAATTACCAGCTTGTCTCCCGATATGGCTAGTTTGAGGGTCACTCTGTAGCCAAAGTCATTGCTAGGATTGGCAATTGGGGGATTGGGAGGGAGTGCGATGGTTCGCAATCTAGTCCATTGGCGTTGCGGGGTACGACGATAAACTACTATCCGATTAGCTGGGGCGTCGTCGAGTGCTAAAAACCGTTCGTTGGCAACTAAACCACTACCAGATCCTCGCAGGCCTTCTGACTGAATATCGATACAATCTGCTGACACGGCTCGGATGTCTAGCGCGCACACGAACAGCGGGATTGTTGTTAATAGTGCAAGCTGCAATACGCGATTTAATGTCATTTTCACTCCCAAAAATAGTTTGGGTACGCTCTAGTTTCATTCTTCTGCCAGGTTGCGCTGTCCGCGTCGGGAAATCCGACTTTTTGCGCATCCGCAACCCAACCTACAGACTTATAATGCCCCGATCGATCGAACTATGTAACAACTGCTCTATTATCTGGAGGGGTGACGGTCATAAGACAATATTTTTAGTAATTAGAATATTTGAGTGGTCGAACTAGCGGAATGTGGGGTAAAAGGTAAGAGGTAAGAGATTAAGTTCCCCTCGTCCCCCCGTCTCCCAGTACCCGGTCAGTGAGCGGCTTGCACTAAGCGAAGTCGAAGTGAGCCGAACTGCCACTCCTCCTACCCCTCTCCTTCCAGATAGGGCTTAAACTGACCCGCAGGTGTCCATTGAATTGCCCCGTCGCGCCCGGTGTAGTAGACTCGAACTTGATTCTTTTCTAAGAGCTTGATTGTTTCGGGATCGGGATTGGCGGTGGCGGCGATAGCTACTTGGGGACGAATTTTGGCGATCGATTTTTCGGTGAGTCTACCGCCGCTCCAGTACAACGTTGATGAGGGGGTGAGTTGTTCGAGATCGATCGCTGATTGGGTCAGATCGCCAGTATCATTGCCGATAACCAACCATTTTTGACTGACTTCAGGAATGGCAATTTGGAAGATAACGGGATTAGTTTTAATCGGTGTAATTTCGACTCGATCGAACTTATGGGTTTTACCGAGTAATAATGTTTCAAATTTAATTATTTCGCTAGGGTTGCTATTACCACCAATCTGATAAAATTTGTCGATTGAGACTATTTGCGCTAGGGTTTGCCAACTACCGATCGCAGGTGCATCGAGATTGAAATCGATCGCGCTGTCAACTCGATTGACTGCTTGCTGCTGAAGAAATGGTGCGATCGTAAATCTAGCAATACTTTCATTGCCGCTATTAATTAAGATGGTTTTGCCGCGATCTTGGATGACTAAAATTTGCCGATCGTTACTGGCTAAAGTGGTAATTTGTAACTCGGTGGTTTTCCAGATAATTAATGGCACGATTACGACCAATAGCCCGATACCCGTGGGTATTTTCCAATCTTGCTGCCAGCTCGGCACTAGCCACACACCTAAGATCAGGGCATATAAAGCGATTAATTGCCAAATCGAAATTTGACCGACCGCAAATGATGCCCCCGGTAGATAATTAAACAAATTAACTATCCCGATTAAAAGCTGTGTTGGTAAATATAACAGCCAGGAAATCGCACTACCAAAAATTGGAATTATCGCACCAACTAATGCCCCGATCGTCCCACCGATGCTGATAATACTAATCAGGGGACTAGTGAGAACATTTGCAGGTAAACTATAGAGCGGAAATACCTTAAATACATACAGTTGAATTGGTAATGTCCAAATCGATGCTGCTAGTGGTACGGTAATCAGATCGGCGATCGTTGGGGGCAGCCAATCGAGCTTTTGCTGTAGTGGTTCGACAGTGACAATCAATCCTAATGTTGCCAAAAAACTCAGCTCAAAACCAATATCCCAAATCCATAAGGGATTAATAATTAGTAATAACGTGCCAGCCAAAAATAACGAACTGAGGGGATTAATTTTCCGCTGAGTTCGCAGCCCGACCAGGACTGCCATCCCCATCACCACAGAGCGCACTACCGCAGGCTGGAAGCCAGTCAAACCGAGGAAAATGAGTAAAGCTAAGGCACCGACATTTGACTGTGCTACTACCGATAATCGCTTGCGGGTGAGGGCAAGGATCGCGTTGAGGATCAGCGAGACTTGAAATCCAGACGCGGCTAGTGCATGAGCTAAGCCAACTCTGACGAACCGATCGCGTAACTCAAATGGTAAATCTACTGCTTCCGATCCTAGCACCATCGCCGTCACCAATGGCCCAATGGGGACATTCAGCCACTGCACTTGTGCGGCGGCAATTCGCGCGCGCAACTTGCCCCAGCTCCATTGCTGGGTCTGACTTTCATTCGGTACCCGCAATTGGTCGCAGCGCATCCCCGCAAAGCCCCCCGATTGACTGAGATAATCGCGAAAACTAAATCCACCAGGGTTGGCATTTACTTCCGGTCGATACAAGGTGCCCGTAATCGACACCGCTACCCCAGGCTGTAAGCCCGTCACGCTCTGTAATGGCACTGTCACGTATACCCGACCACTTACCGCTCTACTCACGTCAGCAGGGCGCAATCGCTCGCCCTGGATCTCATTTAGCTGAGTGGCATTGAGCCAAAATTGACCATTTTGACTGCGGGTGACGCGGGGATAACTATCGACAATTCCTTGGACGGTGGTAAATTGCGTCGTACCGCGTTCGGCAGTAGCGGGGATATAGTTACTGATATCATTACTGGCAGGTTTGGGGACGCGTAACTCTAGATAAAAACTAGCACAGCCGACGATCGCGATCGTCGCTACCAAAAATTGCCAGTTGGGACTCTTTTTCCAAAATCTTGGCAGTAGCCACACTAGCGGAATTGCCACCACCAGCAGTCCCCATCGCACCCACGGATTGAAGGTAATGAGTAAACCAACGACGTAAGCCAGACAGAGGAAGATCGCAGCTTGGGTATTCCGCATCAGGCAGTTATCAGTGTGAAGTTATCGCCGATCGATATTACTCTATTATCTAGCAGCAGCGATCGACTCTATTTCAACTTTGTACTCCTCAACATGCAGAATCTAGATAGTACCGCTCGTCTCATATTGGTTGTCATGCCAAAGTATGCCATTCGACCCAGCTAAAACTTTAACTTTGGCAATAACTAGATAGTGAGGATTGAAATTTACGGGTGAAGAGGGACTCGAACCCCCGACCGACTACTTAGAAGGTAGTTGCTCTATCCAACTGAGCTATTCACCCACACTAGCCCCATATCCTAACACACTTTAATTAAAATTACAGCGATGTCAAGTGTTAAATCTATGAAAATACTGCCTTTTGGGCGATCGGTCGCATGGCGATCTCGGCAATATTACTCTAGGTAATTTGGGAAGATTTGAGATTAAATAATAATATATTTTTTATTGCCAAGATGTCAATCACCGATCCACGATTAGTAAATATTGAGATTGCTACCCTTCCTAATCGTGGAATACCAGGATTGAGGCTCACTTATCAAAATCGAAAATACGACCTCCTGCAAGCTTTTAGCACTCACAAGCTGGATGCAGCTCAACACCAATGGCAGCATCTCATGTCGTTAGATCGCATTTACAATCCGGCAGTAATAGATAGATATTTGCTAGTTGGGGAAGTTGGTTATTATTCATTATGGGCGTTAGATCGCGGCTCTGCTCAACCAGTGCAGCCAGCACAGCGAAACGATCTTCAGCGTGAGCCAAGGTTGGAATTACAACAGGCAAGCTTGTGGCTATTTCAAGAACTCTGGTTGCAGTGGCAAGACTTAGTAGGTGCCAGACAATTAACAGTATTTGCCGAAAATTTAGTTGCCCACACTCCACAGCTCCAATCTCGAACAGATGTCGATCGATTATTAGAGCTAGATCCACTGACTCCTACTAGATTACTAAAATGGACAGAGTTAGATTTCAAAACATTCGATCGACAACTGTATCACCTCACTCAACAAAAAATCGGTCATCAATTCGGAAAAAAAATTGCGATCGAGATTATCGAATCAATGCCAGAATTGCTGCGATCGAGCTTAGTAGACACCCTCGATATCTAGCGATCTTTAGATCCTAACGAGCTACTGAATCTGCCAACCCATACATCCCAACTAATGACTAAATACTCACCAGAAAAATTAAACAGCGATTGGCTCCGTGGGGAATTAGTAATTTATTGGGGGCTAGTTTGGTCGGCAATTGCCTTGATACTTTATCTAAACTTTAGCGTCGTCGAGCCAGCTACCGCACGTCCGAGTTGGTTTGTTTTGTCCACTATTAGCTTAGAAGAAATTGCCTTAATCATCTCTGGCTGGCTGTGTTGGCGAAATTGGCAGAGTGAATATATCGCTGGTGGCAAAGCAGTGTGGCTACTATTTGCGATCGCAATTGCGAGCTTTTTTGTAGGTAACTTATGGTTTGTGCTGTGGGAAGTAGCTTGGAAGTTAAACCCGGCTGCTTCTGCTGGCAATCCATTTTTTGTATTATTTTATCTGATTTTAATTGCTGGGGTCCGGTTGGCAATTCTCGATCGAGATGTTCGATTGGTACCGCAGCAATGGACGATCGTCGCTGGAGTAGTAGCGGTCGGTTTGACGCTCGGGTGTTGGTTGACGACGATCCCGGCTAGAGCTGAGCGGATCCTGTTACCGCCGATAGCGGTGGTCGGTACACAGCCGCAAGGGACATCCATCGTCACTCAGGTCATTCCATCCCCCGCAGTCCCCCAAAGTCCCGTCCCCGCGCCAGCACGTCCGCCTGAGTGGGTGCTGGCGATCGATCGCTCGATGCGTCCATTGGTCAGTACCTTCAATTTGTTTTATGTCCTGTGCGATCTGGTATTGCTGACGTTGGCGGTAATTTTACTGTTGGGATTTTGGGGCGGTCAATTAGGATTGCCCTGGCGAATGGCCGCTCAAGCTGTATTATGTTTTTATATTGCCGATACTTGGTTTGCTTATGCTAACGATCGAGTGCAAGGATACGAAAGTGGCTTTATTATGGAAGTGTTCTGGATATTTGGGATCGTGCAGTTTGGCATCGCGGCTGCGCTAGAATTTGATAACTCCATTCGCGCTCGCCGTCTAGCTCGCCGACGGACTGCTATAAAGTAAAACATGAGTTCTAAAAAAATTACCGATGCAGATAAGTTGGAGATCGTCGATCTTTACCGTCAGTCTGGAGATACTACTGCATCTCTGGCAAGTCGTTATGGAGTCAGCAATTCTACGATCAGTCGCCTACTCAAAACGAGTATTCCCGAAGCGGAATATGAAGTCTTAATCCAACAAAAACGGGGTACTAAAGGCAGCAGCGAAGCAGAAATTTCGATTCCACTGGTAGTAGACTCGCTCACCAGTAGCACAGCCGAGATCCCGAGCGTCGAGGCTCCCAGCTTGTCAATCGACCTACCCGCAAGTAACCCCGAACTAGAGACATTAGCACTCACACAACTCGAATCACTCACCACACTCGATGAGATTTTAGCAGATCCGATCGCTCCAAAACTTGATACCGCCGATCGTGACAAGGCGATCGAAGATACTAGTGCCAGCCGTCGCGTGCGGCGTCGTTCCTCCGCACCCGATAGCCAGCAGACAGCCGGAGCGGTAGCCCAAATCGATAAACCAACGCCGACAACAACCAGCCTCAACACCCCAGTTGAAACATCTGCTGTGGCAACCGAAGACATCAGCGATGACATCGATAATGACATCGACACATTCGCAACTGCTGTTCCTAAGACCCCGATTGCGCCACCAATTTCCCGTACGCCAGTGCTGCGAGAAATACTTGCCGATTCTAAAGAGCGCTACGCTAATCCGCCGCCACCGCCCGCACCACCTGTCGAAGCCGTCACTGATGAGAGTGACGAAGATAACGAACCAGAAGATGTCAACCTGCTAGCAGCAATGTTTGGGGAAGAAATTGCCGATGGCGATGATGAGGATGATGAATCTGATGACTCTGATGCTGAAGATTGGGACGAGGAATCACCATCATCGCCTTATCAGCCGCTGTTGACCGAAGATCGCTTGCACGTTCAAGTCAAACCGCTGTCTCAAGCGACATTACCCCGTACTTGCTATATCGTGATCGATAAGTTTGCCGAGCTAATCGTGCGACCGCTCAAGGATTTTGCCGATCTCGGTCAACTTCCCGATAAAGAAACTCAACAGCGCACTTTACCCGTTTTTGATAATCATCGCGTAGCCAAAAGATTTTCCAATCAACGCACTCAACGCGTGATCAAGGTACCAGATAGTCGGATCTTTTATAAGACTACCCAACATCTGCGATCGAAGGGAATTACCTGTCTATTAGTGGATGGGAATATTTATTCACTTAATTAGCTGGGAGTTGGGAGTTGGGATCGGAAAAGTCAGAAAACTTAGAGATAATTAATTACTCTAAAACCGATATCCGGCGAACACCATCTCGCCTATTCATCTCCCATCTCCCATCTCCCATCTCCCATCTCCCATCTAATTCAACGCAGGTAGCTTCGTCAATCCAACTACCAGATTGGGGTTATCTTGTTTAAGTTTGGCTTCAAAGCCGTAGCAAGTCTCATTACTTGTCTTAGCTAGTGCTGCTTTAGCTTGACAGCGTTCGGAGAGAATTTGAGAGATGGTTGAGAGCAATAATCGATCGCGTCCTTTATACGCAACTTCAAATAGTTTAATCGACTCTTTCAGCTCGGTTTCATTGTTTTTCTCACGCCCGCGAATGGCGAGTAGCTGAGCTTTATAGTAAGTTAACTCGGGATTTTGCGGGGCAATTTTGCGGGCGGCATCGATCGCGATATTAGCTTTATCATACTCTTTCAGATCGCGATGACCGATATACATTCCTCGGAGGGCTAGATATCGAGGTTGGGCATTTTGTAATTGTTCGAGTGCTTGATTGGTATCGGAAAATGGTACATTGACAGCTAAAAGTAGATCCATATAACCCTTAATTAGATTTAATTCTGGATTATTCGGTTCGATCTTTTTAGCTTTATCCATATACTCAAATACTTTTTGGAGCTTACTCAAAGCACCCAAAGCACCACCATTTGCCTTCTTCATTTCATAAGCGCTGAGGATTGCCAAACCCACTCCCTGATACAAATTCCCCCGCAGCGGGTTGGTTTTCATCAGTCGCTGGGCAGCCCTAGTAGTTTTTTCACCGTAATCTCTCACGCTCTCATAATCCCCGGCGCTAAAGGGATAGAGAGTATTCATCGCATAAGTTAATGGTTCGTTTGGTTCGGTTTTGAGTGCGCTATTGAGATATTGTCTGGCTTTGACATAATTCCCATCTCTAAACATGGATTCCTTTGCCCGCTCGACATTTGACCCCTGTTTCGTATTATTCCCAGCGGCGGGAAACAGCATATTACTATTCGGCTTTGGTGCTGGCTTGCTAGCTACTGCGGTAATGGTGGGGTTTAACTGACTAATCGGGGCGAGTATCGTCGATTGAGCAAGAGTTACACCAGTAGCGAAAGTGAGGAGAGTATGTAGCGAAAACTTAAATTTCATGGATTAGTAGCTGGTAAATAGTCGATCTAGAGAGATAATAGTCGAAGTTTGGAGCTAGGTATCGATCGATTTTGGATTCAGCCGTCGCTACCAGTAGTGTAACAATTGCTATATGTCGTATTGTCTGGACGTGAGTATCGATCGGATGTTCCAATTTGTCATTACTCTAGGTTGATGTTGCACAATAAAGATCGATCGCGCTTTTTTTAAGTAAGTAGCTGTCATTATTTATCAGATAGATTACACCTGAAAACTAGTTGGTGGGCAGCGACGCGCGCTTTGCGCCGCCCCGTTCTGGAGGTTTCCTCCAGGTTGAGGGCGGTAAGACAGGAGGTTCCCTCCAAGTTAAGCGCGTCAAGACAGTGCCCACCCTACTATCTGCAATTATTCAACTGACATAGACTACACTTCAAAGCTATCTGGTAGCCTCTTTTCCCTAAAGCCTAAAACCCAAAGCCCAAAGCCTAAAACCTAAAGCCCAAAGCCTATCCTCCCTCTCCCCGATGCTCAAACTCAAACACCTCTCCTACCATCCTCCGGCTAGCGATCGAGCCATCCTCCAGGATCTTAACTTAGAATTAGCACCCCAGCAATTGGGCTGATCGTCGGTGCCAGCGGTTCGGGCAAAAGCACACTACTAGAGATTTTATCAGGATTGGCGAGTGGTACGAGTGGGGGTGTCTACTGGCGCGATCGAGCCTTAGATACCGAGCTGCTTCAGCAACTAGGCGGATTGGTATTTCAGTTTCCCGAGCGGCATTTTTGCACCAATACCATCTTAGAAGAGTTGCGACTGGGACATCCCGAACTCGGAGCCGAGCGCGTCGAGCAAGCTCTGATCTCTGTCGGTTTGGCAGATCTGCCGTTACAGCGCTCCCCACATGCCCTCAGCGGCGGACAGCAGCGGCGATTAGCCTTGGCGGTGCAATTGATTAGGCAACCCCATTTACTGCTCTTAGATGAGCCGACAGCGGGCTTAGATTGGTCGATGCGCCAGCAGTTGGTAAATTTACTCGCTCAACTCAAGCAGCAATGGACTTTGCTGGTGGTGACTCACGATGCGGGGGATTTACTCGCCATCGCCGATAAATGTTGGCAGATCGATCGGGGCAAGTTGACTGAAGCTAAAATTGTTGATGGTAAGTTAACGTAAGTTCGAGATAAGAAATGCCTGGAGACTGGAAGTCTCGGCTAGTGATGCAAAGTCCGCCTACGCGGACTGATTAACTAGTCCGCGTAGCGAAAAGTGCGTTCTTGGGGTTTCCCCAAGTGAAGCACCTTTTCAAGACAGGCGGACTTTGCATTACTAGCCCCGATTTTAATCGGTGGCAGTACTAGAACGAAGCCTGACGTTAAGTTAGCCAATTGGTAAGAGTATTTGAATTGCCCCTACCGATTAGCGGCTAAACAAATTTAATTTTCTGAGCGGCGTACAGACACATTCTTAGCAATACTAACCCCTCGCGAACGTGGGCGATATTTGACTCACCATAGGTGCGGGGTTGATAGCGTACTGGCACTTCGACGATATGTAGATTTAGCTTAGCAGCACCAAAGAGCAAATCGAAATCACCAAAGGGATCGAAGTCGCCAAAGTAGCTACGATTAGCAACGATCCGCAGATAATCATCCCGCCATAATACCTTAGTTCCGCAGAGAGTATCCTTAATATTCTGTCCGAGCAGGAAGGAAAAAACTAGGGCAAAAAATTTATTTGCTAAAGTATTCAGCCACGGCATCGCAGCTTGCGAATAAGGATAAACCAATCGCGAACCATTGACAAATTCGCCGCGTCCACTGACGATCGCACTCACAAAATTTACTAGTTCTTCTGGTTGGACTGTTAGATCGGCATCTAAGATAATTAAGATATCGCCAGTGGCTTTTTCAAAGCCCAATCTTACAGCGTCACCTTTACCTTTGCCTGTTTGTTGAAATGCTTGCAGCGTAAATTCACCCGTATATTCTCGCACTAATGTTTGAATTTTATCCCAAGTATCATCTTGGGAATGGCCTTCAACAAACACGACTTCAGTATGTTTGCCCAGCCGGGGTAATCGCTCGATCGCAGCGGCAATATTTCCGGCTTCATTCCGGGCGGGAATAATCACACTGACAGAATAATCGTGACTATTAGGACGATCGACCTGCTGACGCGAGACGATATAATTAGTCAAGCCGAGGTGATTGACGATCGGCAATGGACTGATATAACGATTGACAAAATTTGAAACAATCGGGATATATTTAGGCAGTAAACATCTTCTACCAATTTTTACTGGTTGATAGCCAGTAATATTTAATAAATTGATGACATCATTCATCGACAACCAGCTTTGTGGCGGTTGGGGACGGCGCTGTCCGATCCGTTCGGCAAGATTTAAAATTGGCTCCCACAGAAAGTTGTGAAAGTTAATTACTATCCGCGTCTGAGGATGACATAGCTGCTGTAAATTTGTGAGTACTTGTTGAATATTCGTGAGATTGCCTAAGACTTCGGACAAGATAATATAATCAAATCTAGTAGCAAGTAAAGGGTACTCCGTTAGCGTTTGTAAATCGAGCTGCTCGGCATCTATACAATAGAAATGTAAATGGGGATATTTAGTTTTTGCCAGATCGATCGCGACTGATGAAAAGTCAATACCCACACCTAAATCTGGATCGATCTTTGCCAGTGCATCCCCAGTACCAGACCCAATTTCTAATACTTTACTACCTGCCGGGATTAAGAATTGGTGCAATCGATCGAGATCTCGATAATAATACCGATTGCGTTGCGCCCACCAATCTAGTTTTAAGGCAATGGCATCAAAATGTTTTTGAGTGCGCTCGCTAACTAATCGATTAGACATGGATTTTCCTCACACATAATAGCAAAGCATAATACAAAACTCCGATCTAATCCACTAGCCACCACTGCTAATTTTCTGAATTAGTTGCCAACCTTGCACTTTACCAATAACGCGCGTGCGAGCTGTTAATTGGGGCGGGACGCTCAATGTCCAAGCATAAGACCGATCGGGCAAATCGGTAAAGCTATCGAGCTGTTTGCCTAAATGTGGCGTGTAAAAGCTCAATAAAATCAGGGTTTTATGTTCGTCCGTTGTGAGGGCGCGATCGTGCTTGCTAGGCTGTCCAAAGCCTTCTGCTGCTATATTGTCGATGAAGAGATTTACAGGCTGCTTATCGAGGCTGCTTGCCAATGTTGATACCATGAATCGATCGGTCATCAGTCGATCGAATGCAGTTCTAAAGTCTGGACTTTTATCTGTCAATGCACCTTGCAGTCCAAAGCCGACAATCGCCATCCAAGCGGGAAGTAACCAACCAGCCAACCAGAATGGGGTCGCAGGTGGTTGCCAACGTCGCCACAAGCGAGGAATCGTTATCCAGCCGCCTCCGAGCGCAATCGCAGGTAACGCATAAATCCGTATTTCTGGCGGGATAACCAGCCCCCATAACGGTCGATTCTCCGATGGAGAGGCTACGCCAACGATCGCGACTAAAATGCCCGCGACTGCCAGAATAATTCCCAAGCCACTAAAAGCATAGCCGAGCCAAGTTACCAACCGATATCCGCCAATTTGTTGACGGCTAATCTTCCCAAATTGGACAAAGGCTGCGGCTGCGAGCAATGCCATCAGCGGCAATAATTGCATCGGATAATATGCCATCCGCGTCCGAAATAAACTCAATAAAATAAATAAGCAGATCGGATAACCTAGCGTTAAACTGATGGCGAAGTAATTAATTGGCAAGAGTTTGCGCCACACCACGATCGCGCCGATTGCACTAAATAATGCCCAAGGGAAAATATTTAGGGGGAGATTCCAGAGATAATAAAAAGGGCCGGGATTATAAGTATCTGTTTTTGAAAGAAAGAGCAGTTTATTAACTAACTCTTGGACTGGCATCAAGCCCCCATATTTAACGCAACTTAAAATCAACCATAAGCCAGTGGGAATGGCACCAAAAATTAAACCGATATAAATCCCTGGATTCGTCAAAAATTTCTGGTAACGCTGGCGATCGATCGCATAAGGTAAGAGCGCGACAATCGGCACAAAAATCATAAATCCCTTGAGCAAGAAGCCCCAGCCGACAGATGCCCCAGCCAGCAGTCCCCACAGCCAACTCCGCTCGTTGGCGTAGCCTCTCCATCGGAGAATCGAGACTCCAGTCCAGCTCCGCCAGCCTGAAGATGATAAACTGATAGACTGGGAATCTGCAATCTTTAACAATGCCCAAATCCCAAGTAACTCAATTGCCACCAATGCTGTATTCTGCTGCGCCGTGTGAGCCTCACTTACCCATAGTCCCAACAACATCAAGATCGCCGCACCCAACCATGCAATCTGCCGATTGAAGAGGATTATCCCCATCACATAGGTCAATAATACACTCGCCAGACAAGCGATCGCGCTGGGTAGCCTCACACTAAACTCATTGAGTCCAAACAGATGATAAGCTAACGCAATCAGCCACTGAATACCGATCGTCCGATCGTAAATTGGGAGACCCCACCATTGCGGTGTCAGCCAGTCGCCACTCTCCCAGATCCAGCGAGCTTGAATTGCATAGTAACCC
>NZ_JANMZA010000015.1:0-5215 GCF_031382685.1 Chamaesiphon sp. OTE_8_metabat_110
AAGTGCGAACATGGTGTTTACCTGACGCTGGCAAATATTATCGTCCTCGCCACTGGGGGTTTATTACCAGGCATCGGGACTGCACTCGCCCAAAACCTGCAAGCCCAGATGCTACAATGGTTACGCTGTGCCGAATTTAGTTGCGATCGTGCAGCCCTCCTCGTCAGCCAAGATCCCAAAACCGTCATTTCAGTATTAATGAAACTCTCCGGCGGCTCTCCACAACTAGCACCGTTACTCAATGTCGATGCCTTTTTAGCTCAGGCTCGCGCCTACGAGCAAGTGAGCGCCACGAGTTTTGGCAAAATGCTCACAGCCAGCCAAACCGAACAACTCAGCCATCCCGTCCCCGTCTTGCGTGCTAAGGAGATCGATCTGTGGTCGCAAACCGATAATTATCAGTCCTTGCTAAATAACCCCACTATGCGCTATGATAAGCAAGCTATAAATTTGGCTGGCTGGCGGAATTGGTAGACGCAGTTGACTCAAAATCATCCGCGAAAGCGTGTCGGTTCGAGTCCGACGCTGGCCATAGCATGAAACTCAATTTTATTCCGATTGAGTACCCTAGAAACCCGACTTCTTCACAGAGGTCGGGTTTCTTTATTTCTGCCGATTGCCAAGAGATCGACCCTACCCCTAAAGAGCCAAAAAACTTGTTAAGGAATTATGAGATACCCGTCCCACCATCAGGGGATCGCATATAGTGTCAAAGAGGTGTGGTTGCAAGCTGAGAACTAAAGGTAAGTCACGGTAGCTACTAGCCGTAGAGACGATCGACCGAGCGCCATCGCGATTTTCATAACGCGATCGTTTACTAATCTGTCCATCAGAGCAACAGCGCCAACACAGCAGCATTGTGCTACCGCTGCTGCAAATCAACCTTGATTTAGACCTATTCAAACAACCCACTTGCCGATGGTTTTCTCTCCACCACAGCGGCTAGCCGCTGGTGCGATCCCTCAGCGAGCAGACGACCCCATCTCATCTGACAGAGGTCACGTCAACCCCATTTGTCACAAAATATATTAACTAATCGATTGGGCACACCCCGATTTTAAATGCCTATGAATAGCTTCCCTTGGCTGACAACGATTATTATATTTCCAGTCCTCGCTTCGCTGGCGATCCCCATCATTCCTGATAAAGATGGGCGGACAGTCCGCTGGTACGCGCTGATCGTGGGCTTGATTGATTTTGTCCTATTAGTCTACACCTTTGCCAATAACTATGATATTCATAGCGATCGATTACAACTAGTCGAAAGTTATACTTGGATTCCCCAACTAGACCTGAGATGGTCGGTGGGCGTCGATGGGATTTCCATGCCACTCATTTTACTGACGGGCTTTATCAGTACCCTCGCAATTTTAGCAGCCTGGCCAGTCACCTTCAAACCCAAACTGTTTTACTTCTTGATGTTGGTGATGTATGGCGGACAGATTGCCGTCTTTGCCGTTCAAGACATGTTGCTATTTTTCCTCGTCTGGGAACTGGAACTGATTCCAGTCTATCTATTCCTCGCAATTTGGGGCGGGAAGAAGCGATTGTATGCTTCCACTAAATTTATCCTTTACACCGCTGGCGGCTCCCTATTCATCCTCGTCGCCGCCTTAGCAATGGGATTCTATGGCGATACGATCAGCTTTGATATGCGGACATTAGCAGCTAAGAATTATGCCCATAATTTCCAGCTATTTATGTATGCCGGGTTATTGATCGCCTATGGCGTGAAATTACCGATTATTCCCCTTCACACCTGGCTCCCTGACGCACATGGCGAAGCTACAGCACCCGTCCACATGCTGCTAGCTGGCGTATTGCTGAAGATGGGTGGTTATGCCCTGATTCGGATGAATGCTGGCATGTTACCCGATGCTCATGCGACCTTTGCACCAGTATTAGTCGTGCTGGGGGTCGTAAATATCGTCTATGCCGCCTTAACTTCCTTCGCGCAACGAAATCTCAAGCGGAAGATCGCTTATTCATCAATTTCACACATGGGCTTCGTGCTAATTGGAATTGCCTCCTTCACCGACTTAGGGATGAGTGGTGCAGTCTTGCAAATGGTATCCCACGGCTTGATTGGGGCGAGTTTATTCTTCCTCGTTGGCGCTACATACGATCGCACCCACACCCTGATGCTCGATGAAATGGGCGGTGTCGGTCAAAAGATGAAAAAGATTTTTGCGATGTTTATCGCCTGTTCGATGGCATCCCTCGCTTTACCAGGCATGAGCGGCTTCGTTGCCGAACTGATGGTATTTGTCGGTTTTAGCACCAGCGATGCCTACACGCCCCAGTTTAAAGTCATCATGGTACTAATTGCCGCGATCGGAGTCGTACTCACCCCGATTTATCTGCTCTCGATGCTGCGAGAAATCTTCTACGGTGCCGAAAACAAAGAATTAGTCGAACATGAAGAGTTAGTCGATGCCGAACCCAGAGAGGTATTCATTATCGCCTGTCTGCTCGTCCCGATTATCGGTGTCGGTTTCTATCCCAAACTCCTCACCCAGATCTACGACTCGACCACTACCACACTAACAGCACACCTCCGCGATTCCGTCCCGACGATCGCGCACAAACCATCCAATCCAGTCGCAATCGGTGAGTTTCAAGCAGCGCCAACAATAATCGATCGATCGTGATTTGACCACTCACGGCAAGAAACTCGACTTCCAAGAAGTCGAGTTTCTGAACCTTCAATGCTTGGTACTTTTTATGATAGGATAGTAAATCTATACGTTATCGGGATGTAGCGCAGCTTGGTAGCGCACTGCTTTCGGGAAGCAGGGGTCGGAGGTTCAAATCCTCTCATCCCGATTAAGCTGAAATTTAGACACAGAAGGGTTCCTAGAAAGCATTTACGCGATCGGGGAATTTTTTAGTTGTACTCCAACTATCCTGAAGGAGAATCTTCGTTGGCGTAGCCGCGCCGAGAGGTAATCGAGTATGAGTAATTGTGTGAGCCAAAATATATCAATTTCACTCTACTTCACCGATCGATTCATCTAATTTCAAGGTATAAATCAGAGCCTCATTTAACTGTTGAACATACAACGAAGAGAGTTTACCAAGTTGCCTGATTAGTCGCTGTCGATCGATAACGGCAATTTGATAGCAGAGTGCCACAGATTCTTGAGTGAGTCCACCTTCTTCGGCGGGAATGGTAATGGTGCCAGGAATGTTCGAGCGGCGAAGATTTGAAGTGAGGGGCACGATGACAACTGTTTGGGTGAATCTATCGATCGTCTCACGCTGTACGACAACAACCGGACGTATTCCAGCTTGTTCGGAACCTCTACTGGGGTTTAAATCTGCAAGGTAGATGTCACCACGGCTCATGCGTAGTCCTCTTGTTGAAGATTTGAGGAATATTCTGGCAAGATGGCTTCAGCAAAAATGATGTCTTCTTGGGCAAATTCGGCTTTTAACGCTGCTGCATCAGCATCAGAAACCAGACGATCCCACTGCTGAAACCGAGTCGATCTATCTGTGATTTTGCTATTTTGGGCTAGAGTTGAGAGTTTGGTATCTAGCTCTTTCCGTTCGGCATCTGTCAGTGTTTGAATGATTTGGGCTAGGGAGTTTACCAGTTTTGCATTCATTGCGATCTTGCTCCATACTCACTTGCGCTATTTATTTCATGATAGGCGATTCTCGTTCCGAGCAACTGAGCCGACGTTCTACGTTGTCTAAAGGCTGAAAGAAACTTTGGCTGAGTACGCTCTAGTTTCATTCTTCTGCTTGGTGCGCTCAATCTGGAGGAAACCTCCAGAGCGCGCATCCGCAACCCAACCTACAGATCCTTGTCTAAGTTAATGTATTTATTCGATCCTCCAATATGTAGCAATTAGATCGCATCCGTAAAATTACTGAAGAACCTAAAATCGGACATTTCCAGATGCTGATAATCGAAATCAAAGTGAATGACAGCAATCTGACTGATGTGTTCAAAATCTCGTGAGTAGTGAATTATGAATGCGTTACTCTGGCAATCCCAGTGACTTAGCCACATCACTAATTTTCACCATCAAATTTAAAGGCTCCAGCGTTGAAGCAGTAAACCGATACCGATCGTAAAACTGCTTTAAAAATCTTTGGTCTAACAGCACATCCTGGGCGGTCTTTTGAGCCGACTCTAGCATAAACTCCGATCGACTCTTCCCTTGCAATTCCGCCGCTCGATCGATTAGATCGCGTTGATTCTTCTTAGCCCGGATGTTGATTGTGACATCCCGGGTTTCATTCGCCAAACCTTCGTCTGCTGAGTCGTACATAATGCTTCCTCCTATGCGGTAAGTGATAACTCTAATATAAAAGTGTCAACACAATGTCAACACACAATCGATCTGGGTGGAATTTGTTTGGAGGCTAAAAGGAAGTATCAGAAGATATTTCGATTATTTTGCTTATTGCGTTTGTGCTGATTATTTGGGTATGATTAGAGGACAGAGAGTTTACTATTCGATAAGGTGAGAATATGCCTCCAAACTTTACCGCCTTGCTATCCACACCGAGCGACGCTGAAAAAGCCTTAGCTAGAGAGAGTAGCCGCCAACTTGCGCCGTTGATTCAAAAAGAGCGTCCCAGCACTAGTATCAGCATTTTAGAAGATGACTTAGGACAAAGAATAGTTGTCCCTAATGTTGCCATCAGTCTACTCTTAGAGATTCTGACCCAAATAGCACAGGGTAACGCTGTTACTCTCATGCCCTATCATGCAGAGCTTACAACTCAACAAGCAGCAGATTTATTGAACGTTTCGCGCCCTTTTTTAGTAAAACTACTAGCATCAGGAGAACTAGCGCATCGGATGGTTGGTAAACATCGGCGGGTGTTGCTTCAAGATGTGATGAAATACAAAGAGAACATCGATCGAGCCAGAAACGAAACTCTTAATGAATTGGTCGCACAGGCGCAGGAATTAAATATGGGATATGAGTAACCTTTGTCAAATTTTACCGCCGTTTATGATGCTTGTGTTCTATACCCTGCGCCGCTTCGGGACTTATTGATGGAATTGGCTTTGACCGATTTATTTCGTGCTCGTTGGTCGGAAGAAATTCACAAAGAATGGATTCGTAACGTTCTTAAAAATCGCCCCGATCTAAAAGAAAGTCAACTGCTGAGAACTAAAGCCTTCATGGATGATAACGTCCGTGATGCTTTGGTTACTGGCTTTGAATCGTTAATACCGTCACTGCAATTA
>NZ_JANMZA010000073.1:0-3366 GCF_031382685.1 Chamaesiphon sp. OTE_8_metabat_110
TCGCACTTGGTTCTAAGTCAATCCCAGATAAGGTATTTCTAACCGCTAAAGCAGCCATTTGGCTATTGAGATAGGTCGGCTGGTGTCGCTCGTTCAAGGCATAATAGCGTTGCTGAATGCCATTACTTTTCAAAATCCGATTCTTCACTTTAGAAGCACGACCATTCACTTTGCCGAGATAGTCTTCCATCCGATCGTTAGCGATGGGTTCGCCCGGTAAAAATTTACCAATGTTGTTAATAAATACGTTATTCATTAGCAACGCCAGTTAAGTTAGTGTCGTTCATGAGATTTTCCGGGAGTGAGTTAGTTGTTATTTGCATTCTCACCCCCGGATTGATGAAGTCGCAATGAGTAGCCATTACCAGGGCGAACTCAAGTGAAGCAAAATGAAGCAAGGTGAAGTTAGCAATCCAAAAGCTCGATAAAACCCAATTAATAATTAATTATTAATCATTAATATTACTTACCAATACAAAAGCGACTAAAGATCCGATCGAGTACTGACTCGGTGACTTCTTCGCCAGTGACTTCGCCTAGTGCCCTAATTGCCTCACGCAGGTCGATCGTCCAGAAGTCTAAGGGCAATCGATCCTCGACCGTAATTAACACCTGTTTAAGGGCGATTTGGGCGCGAATGAGGGCAGCGGCTTGGCGTTGGTTGATGGCGATATCGATATTTGCCGCAGTGAGTTTGCCTCCAGCAACGATCTCGATGATGGCAGTTTCTAATCGATCGATCCCCAGATCGATCGCGGCGGCAGTTTCGACGATCGCACTGATGCCCGGAGGGAGATTTAGTGTGAGGGGAGTTGTCATCAGATCGATTTTGTTGGCGACAACGATCGTCGTAATTGGGGCAATTTGGCTGTAGATCTCGGCTTCTACCGCCGTCCAGCCGATCTGAGCGTCGATGGTCAGTAAGATCAAATCCGCTGACTGGGCTGCTGCACGCGATCGAGCGACCCCGATTTGCTCGACGACATCTTCGGTGTCCCGAATCCCCGCCGTATCCAGTACCTGTACCGGAATCCCGCCCACTACTAACCGAGATTCGACGACATCGCGCGTCGTTCCGGGCAACGGCGTGACGATCGCCCGATCGCTGCGGCTCCAAGCATTGAGCAAGCTCGACTTACCCACATTCGGCTGTCCGAGAATAGCAACCTTCAAACCACTGCGTAATAATTCCCCCCGATCTGCTGTCGCCACAATCTGCCCGATTTGGGCCGCTAATGCCCCTAATTTAGCAGTAATGTCTCCTACGTCCAACGGTGGTAAATCCTCCTCAAAATCGATCCTTGCCTCAATCTCGGCGAGTAAATCGAGGGCGATCGATCGCAAGTTCCCGATCGGTTGGCGGAGTTTGCCCTGCAATCCGGCGATCGCCGTCTGCGCGGCGGCGGGAGATAGGGCACCGACGAGATCGCTGATGCTTTCGGCTTGAGTCAGATCGATGCGCCCATTCAGGAAGGCTCTCAGGGTAAACTCACCTGGTTCGGCAACTTTGGCACCGTATTCGACACACAACTGCAAAATCTGTTGCACCAAAATAATGCCGCCGTGGCTGTGGATTTCGACCACATCTTCGCGGGTATAGGAGCGGGGCGCGAGCATTACTAGCAATAATGCCTCATCGATCGTCTCTCTAGTGGCTGGGTGCCTTACATACCCATACAAAATGCGATGACTCTCCCATTCCTGTCGTCCTGGCGTGCTAAAAATTTGGCGGGCGATCGCGACAGCATCGGCTCCCGATAGCCGCACGATCCCGACACTGCCTTGTTGGGGGACAACAGCCGTGGCGATCGCTACAATGGTTCCGGTTTGCATGGTTAGATCGGTTGAAAGTGTAGTGACTAGTTACTAGTCTCTATCCACATTATGCTAGTAAAATACTAACGTTTAGAGCTAGTGCATCTTAGAGGTAACTCATGACAGATTGGAAATTTCTAATTCAGCGTCAGGGCGATCGCGGATGGCGACCGATCGAAACGGGTAATCTGCAATTGATGGAGGGTAAATATCGGATCGTTGCCACTAGCCAGCTCTCTGAAACGCCGATTCAGCTTCGCATCACCCATCAAACTAGCGACTTGCCAACACCGCAGCGGCGATCGCGATCTTGCCAACAAACTAGCACTGCTAGCGGCGTCGTAGTCATTCTCCCATTTACACATTTACAAGCGGGCATCTGGCAGTTTGTGTGTAGTGGGAGCGATGATAGCCAAGCAGCTTGGCATCGGATTCTCAAGCTCCGAGTATTAATCCGCACGCCAGCACCAACCCCCATCCAGATCGCGCCGCCGACAGTTCAAACCGCACCAGCAGCACCCATTCAACCGCCACAACCCCCAGTAGCCCAGCCAGCAAAAACTTTGTCCCCCACAGCCCCGTTGCTAACGTCGCCACCGATCGAACCGGAAAACTGGGCGGATGGACTCGCTCGACTACTAGAGCAATTGGAGCGAGAGTCCTTACAACCGCAGCCGTCCGGCACGACAACTAGCGGCACACTAGCCGAAGCAATTCAACTACACACGATTTTTGCGCCGCCGTCACAACTGATTAGTTTGAGCCGCTCGACTTTTTCGGGGCTAATTCCTGGCAATCGCCTGACGATCTCGGGCGAGTGTAATTTACAGCTTCTCAATCCCAATCTATCGCGATCGACCAAAATCGAGAAGCTGCTCATCTGTTTGCGTCATCCTCAGACTGCGGAAATTGTCAGCGCGATCGAACGTACTCTACCCCCAAATTTAGACATCTTCAGTTTTCAGGGTCACTTAGATTTACCCGCACAGCCCAAAGTCGGCTTGTTATTAGGTGAGGTGAGTTTTTATGACAAGCACCACATTCAACTCGGTGCTAGTGGCTTTACGATCGCCCTCAATCTCAATCCCATTCACGAGTCCGAGCTGTCATTACTCCAACTGTTCGATCGCGACAAAGAGAATTCCGCCGCCAATCTCGATCGCCTCACGCAAGAGTTGAAGACAGAGGCGCTAACAATCGGCACGCACAGCTCATCTCACCTCCCGCAATCTAGCATCCCATCTTTAACTACACCCCTCAAACCTTCTCAGCTCACCCCCTCACCCGCCGCCGCATTTACGCATCCAGACGTGACTCCTGTCGATCCCGCTCCGACCCAGCATCGCTTCGATCGATCGATCTCCAATCCAGTCACACCCCCTCCAACCGTACCCACTACTTCCAGTCGGCATCCCCAAGATTTTGCTGACGAATTGGATCTCGGTATTAGCTATTCACCACTCGACTTATCACCTGAAGCCCGCAACTACCCAAACCTAGAAATAGTCATCGATGACTGATTTAATTAGGCTTTGGGCTTTAGGCTTTAGG
>NZ_JANMZA010000094.1:0-5207 GCF_031382685.1 Chamaesiphon sp. OTE_8_metabat_110
ACGTTCCTTGTCTTGCGCCCTGAAGCGCATGTTTGAGCCGTTCTTCACTCGATCGCCTCCGATCGTTCGATCGGAGGCGATCGTCATCGATGCTATTGATGATATCGGCATTTTTGGCAATCAGTCCTAGTGCAATCCCTACCAACGACATTGACATCAGTGACAACGCAAAGTTTGGGTCGTACAAATTGGCGTTGACACCCTGCAAAATCAGCCAACCAACTAGCAAAGGTAGCACGATCGTCGTCGGTATAAATCTTCTGGCAATATCACCACCCATTAGATTTGCCGTGAGCGATCGCATCCAGACGCGATCGCTTCTAAGTGCCAACATTCCCACCGCTAACACCACGAAACCCACAGCGGTATGTAGTGCCATCGAGGTCGTCAACATAGTAAATTGATAAAACACTCGGACATTGTAAGCGTACCCCACCACAGCTTGAAGCGCGATCGCCCCCACGATTAGTGCTAAACTTTGGGCGATCGCGATCGTGTCCACTCGGACTCGGTGCTGTGGACGCGACGGTGGTCGTTGGCGAAGCCTATCTGAAGGATAATCCTGAAGATTCAACAGCCACAGTGCTGCACCTGTCAAGCCAAAATTGACTGCTGTATTGACACCCATCCGACCCGGATACGATGTGGCTGGAGAACCCAGATCTTTGAATATGAGTTCGTCGATGCCCAGATTCCATCCGAAGACATATTGACAAATGGTCAGAAGTGCGGTGAGGGCGATGGCGATCGTCAAGCCATTGACAATTCGAGCCTTGAGCGGACTGCGAGTGTAAGCTAGCAGCCTCAGCGAGATCCCCGCCCCCACGAAACAAAGAGCGGTATTGACTTTCATCGTCGCCGCTCCTGGGATGAAACTCTTGAGCCATCCCAGGTCTAATATCCAGCCAACTAAGACCGCACAACCGACGAAAATCACTGTCAGACTGGCAATCCGCGCTATTTGTTGCCCCTGCCGTTGCGTACGAACATCGCTCGCAGAACTGCTGTCAATGGTAAATGCGTCCGATATTTTCACGATCGATGATGAGGTAGTGGCTCGGGCAGATAGATGTCAGGGGGGAAGCCAAGAAGTTCGATTCTCCAGAGGAGAGGCTACGCCAACGAACGAGTCTTCAAATATCGGCTGGATTTCAGTGTAGTTATGACAACATCGGATCGTGACATCCAGACACACAAATGGGTCGGGTAACTTAGTGTGCAATTGTCTCGTGTGAGAACGAAATCAAAAGATAGATCTTATGTTTATCACCCTATCAGAAATGAATTATTTTCTCTATGCGGGTTTTCCCAATCGATCGACGATCCCCATTGAGGATTCCCGTATACTCGTTAGTTCAGAATCAAATCCATCCTCCAAATCTTAAATAAAATTAACGGTACAACTGTAGGGCATCGCAATCCTTTGGCTAATCGATCGGCTGTAGGAGCGAGCAAGTAGTGATTTAGAGCAACGATCGAGCCATGAAATAGATGATTTATTGTAAAATAGCAAAAATACCTCCCGTGAGAAAATGTTTGCAGCAGTTGAAGACATTGAATCGGCAATTCTCAAACTCTCCCCACAAGAGTTAGGCAAACTTGCAGAATGGGTTTTAGATTTAGACGAACAGAATTGGGATAAACAAATCGAACGAGATGCTGCCGCAGGGAAACTAGATTCCCTGGCAAGAGAAGCATTGGCAGAACTGGAAAGCGACGAGAGCCGGATGCTCTGACGCACCAAACCTCATTTTGCTAAGGAGGCTATTTCCAGCTAAGATACCGACGGTGTGATTTAGGTTATAGACTAAATCCAGAGTCGAAAATATATAAATACTGATGTTAGACCGTAGTGCCGTTTTAGAAGTACTCAAACCAGTTCAAGACCCAGAATTGCAAAAGAGTCTGGTCGAGCTGAATATGATTCGGAATATTCAGGTAGATGGTGGCTTAGTCAAATTTACCGTCGTACTAACGACCCCTGCTTGCCCATTGCGGGAATTTATCGTCGATGAATGCAAACAGGCAGTAAAAACGCTTCCAGGCGTGACGGATGTCGAAGTTGAAGTAACTGCCGAAATTCCCCAGCAAAAGGGATTGCCAGACCGGGTAGGCATCGATCGCATCAAAAATATCGTCGCCATCTCCAGCGGTAAAGGGGGCGTGGGCAAAAGTACCGTAGCGGCAAATGTAGCCGTCGCCCTGGCTCAATTGGGTGCAAAGGTCGGTCTACTCGATGCCGATATTTATGGCCCCAATGCACCGCTGATGTTTGGTTTGAGCGATATTCGATTGGTACCGACGGCAGATGGTAGCCTCGAACCAGCCTGCAATCATGGCGTCAAACTAGTATCGATGGCATTTTTGATCGATCGCGATCAGCCCGTAATTTGGCGCGGGCCGATGTTAAATGGGATCATCCGCCAATTCTTATATCAAGTTAACTGGGGCGAACTAGACTATCTGATCGTCGATCTACCACCGGGAACGGGTGACGCTCAACTCACCCTCGCGCAAGCCGTCCCGATGGCAGGAGCCGTAATTGTCACCACACCCCAAACCGTCGCCCTCGCCGATGCGCGCAAAGGCTTGCGGATGTTTGAGAAATTTACCACCGTGCTGGGCGTTGTCGAAAATATGAGTTATTTTATTCCTCCAGATATGCCCGATCGACAGTATGATATTTTCGGTTCCGATGGTGGCGAAAAATTTGCCGCCGAAGTCGGTGTCCCCCTACTCGGGCGCATTCCCCTCGAAATCCCCGTCCGCACCAGCGGCGATACTGGTATCCCGATCGTCATCGCCGATCCCGAATCCGCCTCAGCCAAAGCGCTAACAGCCATCGCCAAATCGATCGCAGGCAAAGTCTCGATCGCCGCTTTGGGCTAGGTATTAGGCTTTAGATATTAGGCTTTAGGGAATAGGGAATAGGCTTTAGATATTAGGCTTTAGGTTTTGGGCTTGATAGAGATCGTCCATTATTACCCATTACTTTTTACCTTTTACCTTTTACCTTTTACCTCTTCCCCCATTTCCCATTTCCCCCTACCCGCTACCCTTTCCCCTTTCCCCAATTTCCCATGTACAAATCCTCATCAAATCGATCGCCCTGGCGAGATCTGTTTATTCATTGGCAACAGATGGACTGGCTGCTGTTGCTGATGACTGTAGGTTTAACTTTCTTTGGCGGTGTGATGATTCACAGTACCGAGTTAAATCAACCAGTGGTTCATTGGCTGCAACACTGGTTGGTGGGTGGAATTGGTTTAGCGATCGCATTGGGAATCGCCCGGATCTCTTACAATCATTTACTGCGCTGGCACTGGGTTACTTATGGTTTGAGTATTGGTTTGCTAGTGGCGGTTGACTTTCTAGGCAATAGTGCCAAGGGGGCGCAACGATGGATTAATATTGCAGGGCTGACAGTCCAGCCATCAGAGTTTGCCAAAGTGGCGCTGATTATTACGTTGGCAGCAATTTTACATCGTCGTCCAGCGAATACCCTGCCGACATTTCTCCGGGCATTGGCAATTACCGTTCCACCCTGGTTGTTGGTATTTATTCAGCCAGATTTGGGGACATCTTTGGTATTTGGGGCGATCTCGCTGGGAATGTTGTACTGGGCGAATGCCAATCCCGGCTGGCTGGTGCTACTCGTATCGCCGCTGATGGCAGCAATTTTGTACAGCTTGAGTATCCCCCTGTGGATTATTTGGGCGGTCTTGATGGGGGTAGTTGGCTGGTTGACATTGCCTTGGCGATGGGTGAGTTCTGTAGTGGCATTCGGGGTGAATATTGGCTTTGGTTTACTCGGACAGGTATTTTGGCATATTCTCAAAGAATATCAAAAAGACCGTCTTATCGTCTTTCTCAATCCTGAGAAATATCCGCTCGGTGCTGGGTATCACTTAATTCAATCCCGAATTGCGATCGGAGCAGGAGAGTTTTGGGGACAGGGACTCCATCAAGGTACCCAGACGCAGCTCAATTTTATCCCCGAACAGCATACCGATTTTATCTTTTCGTCGATCGGGGAAGAACTGGGTTTTGTCGGCGCGATTTGTTTGCTGGCAACTTTTTTCTTGTTCTGCTGGCGGTTGCTCCGAGTCGCCTGTCAAGCGCCTAATAATTTTGGCTCGCTGCTGGCGATTGGCGTATTTGCGATGATTGGTTTTCAAGTGATTGTCAATATCAGCATGACAATCGGGATTGCCCCCGTAACAGGGATACCATTACCGTGGATCAGCTATGGTGGCTCGGCACTCATTACCAATTTTATCGCGATCGGGTTGGTAGAATCTGTCGCTAATTACCGTCGGAAATTTAGTTTGTAGGGAGATGGGAGTTGGGAGTTGGGAGTTGGGGGACGGGGGACGGGGAGACGGGGGCACATTTTATTCCCTAAAACCTAAAACCTAAAACCTAAAGATCGCGATCGCTCTACCGTGACATGGTAAAATGCTTTGCCTGCGGCAATACATGGCGAGTGAATCTACACTCGCTGGTAACGCTAGAGTAGGAAATATTAGAGATAATTACAGGTTAAGGAGAGATCGATCGTGGCCAAGATGTATTATGATGCCGATGCTAATTTAGACCTATTAAACGGCAAAACTGTAGCAATTATCGGTTATGGTTCCCAAGGTCACGCTCACGCTCTCAACCTGAAAGATAGTGGCGTCAAAGTAATAATCGGTCTCTACCCAGGTAGTAAATCGGCAGCCAAAGCCGAAGCCGAAGGTTTAGTCGTCAAAACAGTCGCCGAAGCATCAGCCGCCGCAGACTTGATTATGATTTTGCTGCCCGATGAAGTCCAGCGGGAAATTTATGAAAAAGAGATTAAACCAAACCTGAGCGCGGGTAAAACGCTGGCTTTTGCCCACGGATTTAACATTCACTTCGGGCAAGTCTTGCCACCAGCAGATGTCGATGTCATCATGGTCGCGCCTAAAGGCCCCGGACATACGGTGCGCTATGAGTACCAAAAAGGTCAAGGGGTACCTGCTCTATTTGCTGTCTATCAAGATGCCTCCGGTCAAGCACGCGATCGAGCGATGGCTTATGCTAAAGGCGTTGGTGGTACCCGTGCTGGTATCCTCGAAACCACATTCCGCGAAGAAACCGAAACCGACCTCTTCGGCGAGCAGGCAGTATTATGTGGCGGCTTAAGCGCCTTAATTAAAGCCGGGTTTGAAACGCTCGTCGAA
>NZ_JANMZA010000123.1:0-11555 GCF_031382685.1 Chamaesiphon sp. OTE_8_metabat_110
CCAACCGCGATCGCTAAATAGCTCATCGTTACCGATCGGCATAAATTCAATAAAGCGGACATGCCACTGTTTGTCAATACTCAAAGCCGCTAAATCCAATACCTCAGCATCATTCACACCCGGTATCACCACCACATTCAACTTGAGCGGCGTAAATCCCGCACGATCGGCGGCTAAAATCCCGTTCCAGACCTGTTGCCAGCGCGATCTGCCATTTGTGCCAACGATCCGATCGAAGGTGGCTTCATGGAGCGAATCGAGGCTGATATTTACTCGCCGCAGTCCAGCTTGATATAAATCTTGCGCCATTCCCGCCAGCAGAAAAGCATTAGTCGTCAAGGATAAATCTTGCGTCTCTGGGAGACTGGCGATCGATCGAACGATTTCGACAATCCCCTTGCGTAATAATGGTTCTCCCCCAGTCAACCGAAAACAGTTGAAACCGACAGGGATGAATACTTCTCGAACCAATGTTAATAGCTCATTATCAGTTAGTACCTGCTCGCGGTGCAGGTACTCTAACTCGGTACCTTCAGGCATACAGTACTGACAGCGAAAGTTGCAGCGATCGATGAGGCTAATTCGTAAGTAATTTACCTGGTTCATCTTTCCATTGTGCCCGATCGCTCGATTATTTTCTATCCTTATGCGGGGACTCACTCGAAACTTCTATCAATAGTTAGATTCTAGCTAAGTTCGATTGAGATGAGAGATGGGCAGTGTGCCTACGGCAGGCTATCGCCAACGGCTGTCGCTCACTGACCAGAGATGGGGGATTGCCAAATCATAACGTGTATTTTCAATGGCAAAAATGGGCAACGACAATCTACTGACTGTTACTGCCCACTGCGAAGATTGATAATAGTTTTAAGAACGGACAGGGAGGGATTCGAACCCTCGATGGAGTTACCCCCATAACACATTAGCAGTGTGCCGCTTTCGACCACTCAGCCACCTATCCACACAAGTACAATTTGCACATAAGATCGAATATATCATGTTGCACGGATTTACACAAGATATCTCACCTAGATTATGACAACCACCCCTCTTGCTACTCACACCTCAGCCCACCCAGCCGATCGATTTGCGATCGGGATTGCGCCGTTATTATTAGATGAAGTCTATCAACTAGCCGACGATCCGGCGAATGGTGCCGTTGTCATCATGAGCGGTACCGTTCGCGATCGCACTGACGGACAAGCGGTAGAATATTTGGAATATCAAGCCTACGAGCCGATGGCGATGCGCGTATTTGCCGCTATTGGCTGGGAAATTCGGAGCAAATGGGCGGATGTAACGCATGTAGTTATCTACCATCGCGTCGGGAAGCTCAAGATCGGGGAGATTAGCGTCCTCGTTGCGGTGGGTTGTCCGCATCGGGGAGAGGCTTTTGCGGCGTGTCAGTATGCGATCGATACTCTCAAGCATCAAGCACCAATCTGGAAAAAAGAGTGGTACAGTGCGATCGAAGGTAAAAAGTTAGGGATTTGGGTCAGTATTGGTGCTTGCGAACAGTTAGATTGCCCCTAAGTCGGCTCTTTGGCAATTGGTTTTCTTAGCAGTCACCGATGAGTGGGGAGTTTGGGATAAGAAATGCCTGGAGACTAGAAGTCTCGGCTGGTGATGCGAAGTCCGCCTGTCTTGTCGCGCTAAACCCGGAGGAAACCTCCGGAGCGCGCGCCGCTACGCGGACTAGATCTTCAGTCCGCGTAGCGAAAAGTGCGGTCTTGGGGTTTCCCCTGTCTTGACGCACACAAACGGTGGCAGGACTCGAACGGAGCAAATATCCTTAACTCGCGATATTACTTAGTCTCAGGATGAGTATCTCCACACAGCTCGCCACTCATCTGATTGATTGTGCCGATCATCTGGTAAAGTCGGCCAAAATCGCGACGATCGTATTTGAAGACTAGGCGAGGTAAATTAGCGGTATCATCTTGTGACTCACCTGCCAATGCTGCCCGCACCTGGACGATCTCGCCACCGATAACTAAGTCTTCATACTCCCGATTGAGCAAATCGAGATCGCGATCGCAAATTGCGACTTTTAAGCGGATGACAAACTCGTCACCGACAAACCGACTGGAGTGGTACACCTGATAAAAATTCCGAATAGTTGCCGCAGCTACCCGTACATCATCAGTAAGCGTGTATAAACTCAGATCGGCAGTACCAATCAATCCAGTGGCAGCGAGATGCTGGCGCAAATAACTGTCCCAATCTCGCCAATATGCACCGCCGGGTCGATCGATCAGCACCAGCGGTACAGGGCCATATCGACCAGTTTGACAGAGTGTAAGCGTCTCTAGTGCCTCATCCTGAGTGCCAAATCCGCCAGGAAATAATGCCACAGCATCACTTTCTCTCAAGAAAAATAGCTTGCGAGTGAAGAAGTATTTAAATACGATCGATTTGGGATCGCCAGCGATGTAAGGATTGGCACCTTGCTCGTAGGGCAAACTAATATTTAAGCCAAATGAATTATCTGCACCAGCTCCGGCATTCGCCGCCGCCATAATTCCCCCACCACCGCCAGTAATCGCCATAAACCCCTGTTGGGTAATCAGATGGGCAAAATCTTGAGCCAGTTGATATTCAGGCGCTGTCTCGCTGGTTCGTGCCGAGCCGAAGATGGCAACCTTCCGAATATGCCGATATGGATAAAAAGTCTCAAAGGCTCGCTCCATATCGTCAATCGAGGCGCTGAGAATCTTCCAGTCCAATCGATCGATCTCGGTCTGAGACATGTGTAGAATCGACTCTAAGGCACGTTGAATCAATTTACCGTTTGGTAAGGTCGGCAAGAGATCGATCGTCGCTGCTAAGTTGTTTTTTAGGTCGGATAGCGCGTCCATAAGTTTAATCCAAAATTATTTGGCTGCTGCCGATTGTGACCTTGTGACGATCGCGCGAATTGCTACGCACCGAAAAAAGTCTCTAGCTTAATTAAGCTAGAGACGTCCAATCGAGCCAGAATATGGACTTGGCAGATTATTCTGGCGATTGGGGCTTTACCCGTCTGACATAGCGAGCCAATAGCTAGCAATCCACAATCGGAAATCTTGGCTTTGATGAGTTACAACTGCAATCGCTATTAGCTAACCGAGCGAACCTCATCTTCCCGACTCAACTGAGCCAGCAAAATGAGTCGATCGTCAGTGTAACTTACCAAAAACCTATTTTAAAGATATTTTTCGACGGTGTTGGAAAGAGTTGCTTTGGGAACGGCTCCGACAACAGTATCTACTTTTTGCCCACCCTTGAAAATCATCAAGGTTGGGATACTCCGAATGCCGTATTGACTAGCAACATTGGGGTTGTTGTCAGTATTAAGTTTGTATACTTTAATTTTGCCTTCGTATTGAGCGGCAATTTCATCCACCACAGGCCCTACCATTCTACAAGGGCCGCACCAAGGTGCCCAAAAATCCACTAATACTGGAATCTCACTATCAAGGACATCCTCCTTAAAAGAACCGTCTGTAACTTCTACTGCTGACGACATGGCTCCAAATCCTTTTTACCTAGGTTTGCTCAGTTTGTATGCAATTTTACCATGGGAGTAGGGGGGTTTGGGTAGTTAATCGGGGGTAGGAAAATAATTCGTAATTACCCGCTACTGACAAAAGGGTAGGGAGATGGGAGATGGGAGATGGGAGTAAAGATGAGGGAGTTGGGAAATTACCCGCTGCGACTATCGATCGCCTACCAACTCTCAACTCCCATCTCCCATCTCCCATCTCCCATCTCCTATCTCCCATCTACTCTCTAGTAAGTCTCAACGTGCCAACGACCCGCACGCTTGAGTTGAGAACGGTACTCAGACCATTTGACATCGGACTTGGCTGCGGCAGTGGTCAAAGCAGCATCGATGCCTGTTTCCATGCCCTTGAGTCCACAAATGTAGACGTGGGTTTTTTCTTGCTGGATCAACGACCAAAGTTGGTCGGCGTTTTCGGCGATGCGATCTTGGATGTACATTTTGCCACCCTCAGCATTTTTCTGTTCGCGGCTGACTGCGTAGGTGAGTTTGAAATTATCGGGATATTTTTCCTGAATTTCTTCAAGTTCGCCTTTATAGAGGATATTTGGGGTCGTAGCGACACCAAATACCAACCAAGCTAGACCGTTGAATTTATATTCGGGGTTAGCTGCGCGTTCGTTGTCTTTGAACATCCGCCATAGATAAGCTCGGAAAGGGGCAATCCCGGTACCTGTGGCCATCATAATGACGTTGGCATCATTGTCTTCAGGCAAGAGCATTTCTTTCCCAGTGGGGCCAGTAATCTGGACATCATCACCCGGCTTGAGGTTGCAGATGAAGGTCGAGCAAACGCCTTCTACTTCTTGACCTGTCTTTTCGTCTTTGTATTCGAGCTTGCGGACGCACAGCGAAACGGTTTTGTCATCGACGTCATCACCATGACGGGTGCTGGCGATCGAGTACAGTCGGATTTTGTGATTTTTGCCTTTGTTATCTTTACCTGGGGGAATAATCCCGATACTTTGACCTTCAAAATACCGCAAATCTCCTTCAGAGATATCAAATTTGACATGCTGAACCATGCCGATCCCGCCTTCAGCCAGTAGTCCGTCGTTGGAAACGCATTTACCGACGAAGGGGGCGTTGGGACGGTAAATATTTACTGGTACATCGGCATGTTTTTTGGGCGTTGCTGCGGGTGCAGGGGCGCTCTCAGTCTGTGTTTGGACGGCTTCGCCAGTTTCGACTGAAGCTGAAGCCACCGCTGTCTCAACTGAGTCTGAAGCCACCTCTGTCTGGGCGGCATAAGGACGAATATTCAAGATTTTGCCGCCCAGACTCGCAATGCGACGCATTTCTTGGTTCATCCGCTGGTAAGGTACGGTAATGAACGAGCTACCGCTCCGACGGATCTTACTATCATCAGATGACTGATTGTTGCGTAGACCGATGACTTCATAGATAAACAGACGACTATTGGCTGCTGAATTGCCAGCATTACCGCTCAGACTTGGATTGTACATTGCTATTTTATATCTCCGAAACCCCAAATAATTAGGTGTTATTATAACTCTACTTACTTCAGATATCATCCACAGGTAAACTGCTGCCGACTTGGCTCAAGTCACCTCTCCTCAAGGAGTAGCGGACGATCTTGCCTAGCAATAATACTAGGATGCAAAATATTTGCAGCATCTAAACATATCCCAGCCAGAATAGCGTAGCGCAGTCCCATTGCACAAGAGTCATCCCGCCCAGGTTGTCAAAATTTTGACTTTAAAGCGTGACGATGTCTCGCTGAGATTACCATCGATCGCTCGGGCGTCTAGCGCGAAGCCATAGTTTAAAATTTGAGGCAAGCTTTACGGGGCAAAGGTTGCGGCGACAGCATTGCCGAAATTTTTTGCACTCAAGATGACAACAGACGTAGACTCAAGCAGATCGAATGGCTGACGATCGAGGTATAATGTTAACTGGATACAGTTTGACATTATCGATGCACGCGGTCTAAATTCCGAGCTGGAAAATAATAATTTAATGGCAGCTAAGGTTGTAAAGTGTACTAAAAAGTACAATTTTCGATCTTGCCGATCGCGATCGCAGCGAACTGCGAGCGATAGTTGCACTGGCATCGACCCAGACTAGTTCTCCAGTGGTAAACGCTGAGTGAATGCAAGTTTTGTTTAGATCTAGTTCATTTGCGATGACATTGATGTAAAATTTGATGTCAAAGAACTAAGACCAAACAGTTACAAAAAATTTTGATATAACGAGGATAGCTATGACCAGTAAGGTGGATCGCGTGGTGGTAATTGGGGTAGCTGGAGATTCCGGCTGCGGTAAGTCAACATTTTTACAACGGATTATTGACTTGTTTGGGGAAGATTTTGTGACGGTGATCTGTTTGGATGATTATCATAGTCTCGATCGCTACCAACGCAAAGAGCAAAAAGTCACCGCACTCGATCCGCGTGCCAACAACTTCGATCTGATGTACGAGCAAATCAAAGCGCTCAAAAGCGGTCAAACGATCGATAAACCAATCTACAATCACGAGACTGGTTTGATCGACCCCCCCGAGAAAGTTGCCCCCAACCATGTCGTCGTCATCGAAGGTCTGCATCCGCTCTACGATGAGAGAGTCCGAGGACTGATCGACTTTAGCGTCTATCTCGATATTACCGATGATGTCAAAATCGCCTGGAAAATTCAGCGTGATATGGCCGAGCGCGGTCATA
The DNA here is from genome assembly GCF_031382685.1 of Chamaesiphon sp. OTE_8_metabat_110. Taxonomy (NCBI): domain Bacteria; kingdom Bacillati; phylum Cyanobacteriota; class Cyanophyceae; order Gomontiellales; family Chamaesiphonaceae; genus Chamaesiphon; species Chamaesiphon sp. OTE_8_metabat_110. The sequence goes on from NZ_JANMZA010000123.1 coordinate 6,226, forward strand.
GCTACGATGATGTCTTGGCAGCAATCGAATCTCGCCGTCCGGATTTTGAAGCCTACATCGAGCCTCAGCGCGGTCATGCTGACGTCGTAATTCAAGTATTACCCACTAAACTAATCGACGATAAAGAAAGCAAACTCCTCCGCGTGCGCTTAATGCAGCGTGAAGGCGTATCTGACTTCGATCCCGTTTACTTGTTCGATGAGGGTTCGACAATCCACTGGAGACCTTGTGGACGCAAGCTTACTTGTGAATATCCCGGCATCAAAATGTTCTACGGCCCCGATGTCTACTACGGTAATCCAGTATCTGTACTCGAACTCGACGGTCAATTAGGAAATCTCGAACAAGTTAGCTACATTGAGAGCCACTTGAGCAACATCTCTACCAAGCACAAAGGTGAAATGACCAGCCTCTTGCTGCAACATCGGGAGTACCCTGGCTCTAACAATGGCACTGGTCTTTTTCAAGTCATGGTCGGTCTGAAAATGAGAGCGACTTACGAACGGTTAACTGCGAAGGAAACTAATAAAGTACCTGCAAAAGTTTAATTGATTCAAGCGATTGGGTTTATTAAGTTAGTGCCATAAAGAAAGATGGGGTAGTGTAAAACTGCCCTATCTTTTTTTAATTACGGCAGTTTTAGTCGCTCGGTGCGATCGCCAAAATAGTAATTTACGCGATGAGCTTTCGATCTTGTTAAAATAGAATCGATCCGAATATGCCATTACCATGCTCGCCACTACCAAAAAACTTACTAAGGCAGAATTTTGGTCGTTAGCCGATGCTAGCGATCGCACTTATGAATTAATCGACGGCGTTGCAGTACCTAAAATGTCCCCTAAATATTTCCACGTCCGATCTGCCCGTCGTCTCCTGAATATTCTAGAACCGTGGGCTAAAGATCGCGGTCGTGCCGAAATGGAATGGGCGTTTGAGTTGAGCGACCGCTTCACACCCGTACCCGATCTGATCTATGTTTCTTTCGATCGATTGCCAGAAAGTTGGAATGAAAATGCGGCGTGTCCCGTTCCACCCGAATTGGCGATCGAGATTATCTCACCGGGACAAACTTTCGGGCAAATGACTCAAAAGGCTGGTTATTATCTAACTGGTGGTGTCTTACAAGTGTGGGTAGTCGATCCAACAGCTCAGAGTGTAACGGTATTCTATGTCGATAGTGCGCCGATAACTTATATGAATGATAGTGTAATTACTGATGAGTTATTTACGGGATTATCGGTGCCAGTCGAGCGATTATTCTAAGTATTTCTAAATATTATTTCTGTCTTCACAATCGCTCGATTTCATCCTCACAACAGCCATTCTGAAGCACGATCGCCCAAATCGAGTAACATACTTACAGCTTTGCCCAATCGCGGTCTTTCGGTGGTTTTCTCGATAAACTTCTGCACTTGTTCGACGCTACCCATTGCCGCTAGATAAGAACCAATATTATCTAAATGTGCGAGATAATCTGCTTCGGATAAGGGAAAAGAAGCTTGTTCGAGATATTTCCACATCACCTGGAGATAAATTTTGGTAGGAGTCTTCTTGAGCTGGATGTCGTAAGAATAGCCCCATTTTGCTACGATCGTTTCGCGTAATTCTTGTCCGGTCACAATGTTAAGGGTGGATAGTGGATAGTGGATGGTGGATAGTGAATAGTGAATCGTTGATACCGAGCTGATAACAATCAAACGATACTGAGTTCGCCAGTATTACCATCTAAAATCGCGGCGACACCGACGGGGAGAGCGGCATTGCAGCCATCGTGTCCGAAGGGTAAATTGGCAACGATCGGAATGTCCAGATCGGTGAGTCGATCGCGTAATACTTCTTCTACTGTAAAGCTAGAACTGCCTTCTGGGGGGTCGCATTGACTGAATCTCCCGATCGCGACTCCGGCAATCTTTGCCAGTGCGCCAGTCAGCCGCCAATGAGTCAATAATCGATCGATCCGATAAGGCGCTTCCGTGACATCTTCGATTGCCAAAATTGCGCCAGTAACATCGGGTTGCCACGGTGTACCGAGTAGATGCGTCGCTACTGTAAGATTACATGGTAACAATTTACCATAGGCGACGTTGCCGACCCAGGGATCGCCCTGAAGTGGGGGTACTGGTTGTCCGCTCACCAGTTGAAACAGCCGATCGATCGACCAGTCCGGTTCATCTGCTAAAGTAGTCAGCAGTGGGCCATGAATTCCGGCAATCCCCTGATGAGACAGACTCCACAATAATGCCGTGATATCTGAAAATCCGATCGACCATTTGGGCACAGCCGCTAGATCCCATTGCCAGTGTTCCAGTAATCGCATTCCGCCATAACCGCCGCGTGCGTACAAAATGCCCCGACACTCAGGATCGCTCCAAGCCGTTGCCAATTGCTTCCGTCGAGCTGCATCCTTCCCGGCTAAATAGCCCCAACTGGCAACAATTTCCTCCGTCACTTCGACTCGATAACCACGATCGCGCCAAATTTCGATGCCACGATCGAGTGCAGTCCGATTTCGCAACCGCCCACTCGGAGCGACTACCCTTAACAAATCTCCACTTTTGAGGGGCATAGGTGTTTGACAAGGCTCGATCATGGGTATTTATAAGATATGCGGATTGATTTTTACTAGTGCTAGAGATTAGTCAACGATCGCAGGTTAAAATTTGGATTGATTACTTCTCGACTGCTCCAATTTCCAATCTCCAGAGCGCAGCTATTACTTTGCCATATTCAATGGCCTAATAGTCAAAACGATCGGCTAGATTTATTATTACCACCTCGATTCAGTACACTTGATTTGCCATGATAGCGTAGACTATCGGCTGACTGGAGCAACCCGAACCCATGACCAACCACACAGCGGCAAAAATCGTCTGCCAAAATCCTGAATGTCAAGCTCCTAATCCAGCGAGTCACAATTTTTGCGCTCACTGTCGGACAGCCATTCCCAAAGTTTATTTATGGGCTGTGGGGGAAGATGCACTTACCCTCAAAACCGGGCAGACATTGGCGAATAATCGCTATCTGGCAGTCAACAATCGAGTGTTACTGGATACTAAACCCGGCTGGCAGCCAGAAGTTATCGATCGAGTCCCCGAATTTATTACCCCTTATCTGCGGCTGGTCGCCCATCGCCCGCATGTGCCGCAAGTTTATGGGTCAGTGGCACTCAATCGATCGGGACGCCGGACTAGCACGCTATGGTTGCTAGAAAAAGCCCCGATTTACAGTGAAGGATTGGGAGCTGCCCTCGCGGGTAAAGTAATGCCAGAACTAAGTGAAAGCTGGAAAACTGTCGGCTCGATGCGCCAGCTCAATTGGTTGTGGCAAATCGCTAATCTCTGGGATGCGATGGCAGTCGAAGGCGTGAGTCGCACGCTGCTGCATCCCGAAGTGTTGCGGGTTGAAGGCGGACTCATGCGCGCGATCGAATTGATGCCAAACGGCGACTCGCCCCCTAAATTGGCAGAACTCGGCAAGCTGTGGAAACTGTGGCAAAAACAAGCCCGGATCGGCATCGCCCAAGCATTAGAGAAAATTTGCGATCGACTGATTAAAGAGGATGTGACTACCGCCACCCAACTGATTGCCCTGCTCGATGAAGCACTGCGAACCGTCGGTCAAAAGCAATTTCTCAACTGTAACTATATTACCCTCACCCATACCGGGCCGACCCGCGAGCAGAATGAAGATGCTTGTTATCCCCCCAGCAGCAATGGTCTATATCAAAAGACTGGTTTCGAGCTGAGTCTGGCGATCGTCTGCGATGGCGTCGGCGGACATCAAGGCGGGGAAGTAGCCTCTAATCTGGCGATCGATACGATCCAGCGCCGGATCGAAAATGTCCTCGATAAGCCCGAAAATCGCTATCCCGATAGTATTGCCATTCAAATCGAAAATTCTACCTGTGTCGCCAACGATCAAATCAGCCTCCGCAATGACAGCGAAAATCGCCAGGAACGCGAGCGAATGGGGACGACAATGGTAATGAGTCTAATCTACGGTCATGAGGCGTACATCGCCCATATCGGCGACTCTCGGCTCTATCGGATTACCCGGACGGGTTGTCATCAGATGACCTTAGATGACGATCTGGCAACTAGAGAAGTCCGACTCAGTGGAGTGTTGTATCGCCAAGCGTTAGGGATGAGCAGTTCGGGTTCTTTATTTCAAGCATTGGGGATGAATTCATCGACGGCGCTCCACCCGAATATTCGGCGGACGATCGTTGATGAAGAATGTATTTTCTTGCTCTGCTCGGATGGTGTGAGCGATCGCGATCGGGTCGAGCAGTACTGGCAATCCGAAATTCTCCCTGTCTTGGAAGGTAAGGTAGATCTGGCAACTGCTTGTCAGCGGACGATTAATATGGCAAATACTCAAAATGGTCACGATAATGCCACTGTCGCCTTGGTGCATTGTCAGGTCAAACAACCCGTAGAAGCCGGACAAAATACCGCCATTCAAGATTTCCCGGCGAATGCGACGACGACCTTTACGCAGACGGATACGTTACTGCTCAGCAGTCCGGAAACGAATTCTAAAGATCGACAGCGCACTATGACTACTCAAGCAGAAGTACCTGACAGTCCTCGTCGGCAGCCGCTATTGTTAGGCGCAATCGGGGCGATCGTCCTCATGGCGATCGGTGCTGGTGGCTGGTTTTTATCTCAGGGTCAGCCTAATCCCACGCCAGCCGCCAGTCCTAGTCCGGCGCTCGCGCCTAGTCCCGCAGTGACACCGATCGAACCTGGAGTTCAATAACGTGGGATAAGAATTGCCTGGAGACTGAAGTCTCGGCTAGTGATGCAAAGTCCGCCTGCGCGGACTGATTAAATAGTCCGCGCAGGCGGACTTCGCATCATTAGCCCCGATTTTAATCGGTGGCAACTTGGGGCGATCGCGATCGCAGTCCCGAAGAATTGCACTATAAAACCCCACAGCTAAGTTTGGCTGTGGGGTTGTTAGACAGAATGAATTGTGCCTAAGCTTTTAGTAAATCTCCGCCTTCAACTACCTTTGCCGAGATGATTTTATCATTGGCTTTGAGTTGTCCGAGGACATCTTGTCCGGCGGTAACATAACCAAAGACAGTATATCGACCATCGAGGAGATTTCGTCCGGCGGGAGTCAATTCTGGCTCGAACAGGAAGAAGAAAAATTGCGACGAGCCGCCATTAGGATCGGTTTCAGGACGCGCCATTGCTAGCGCACCATAAGACGAGAAGGGTAATACGGGTTCCTCGCGAAATCTGCCAGCATCCTCCATCGTAATCCCATACATCGGCTCCTTATCGCCTTTAACCATCACTTCGAGCGGTACCGCCCGATAT